>CAJPNS010000008.1 GCA_905372135.1 Porphyromonadaceae bacterium
TTATTTATCAGCTACTTACAAGAGATGTTTTTTCGATGGTAAAAATTACTATTTTTTCGAAGAAAAAGACGGAAAACAACTCGTGTCTTCCGCCTTACGTATATTGAAAAGAAGAAAATTTCCTCTCTCTAAAAGATAGCCGCAAAATATTTATAATATATGACTATAACCACAATCACACCCGTGCAGGCGGCAAACCCTACAGCACCTGCCGATACGTCCTTGATGAACCCGATACGTCTGTCGTAGGCGGGCTGTATATAGTCGCATATCTTTTCGACTGCGGTGTTGAGGGCTTCGGCTGTAAGTATCATACCGCAACAGATGGTCTGTGCTACCCATTCGACGGTGGAGATGCCGAAGACTATCCCCAGCACTATGAACAAAGCAAAAATAGATACCTGAGCCATTGCGGCGTGCTCGCGACTGACAAGCAGCCACATCCCTTTGAATACGTATTTTAGACTCAATGCACGCCCTTTTATGAAATTACCATCTCCTATCATATACAGATAATTATAGATTTGTTTTGAACAAAATAAAACGTCTGATACTATATTCCCAAATCTTTGCGGACGGCGTCTATCTTACGGTCGGCTTTTGCCTCTGCGTCGTAATAGTCGGCTCTCGACTTCATCTCGCCTCTTACCTCGATGTAGAACTTTATCTTAGGCTCCGTACCCGAAGGACGAACGGAAATCTTGGTGCCGTCTTCGGTGAAAAACTGCAAAACGTTAGACGTAGTCGACATCTCTATCGGAGTCTCTGTGCCTGCGGATAGGTCTTTTGCTTTCAGAGTCTGATAGTCTTTGATGAGCCGTACCTTAGAGCCGGCTATTTCTCGCGGCGGATTGTTGCGGTAATCGGTCATCATCTGCTTTATCTCAGCGGCTCCCGACTGTCCTTTACGTACAACGGATATACCTTTCTCCTTGCCATAGCCATATTCCACATAGAGATCTTGCAAGAGTTCGAGCCAAGTCTTGTCGTTGTCTTTTGCCCAAGCGGTTATCTCAGCCATAATAGCGCAAGCAGATACGGCGTCTTTGTCGCGGCAGAAGTCCTCTATCAGATAGCCGTAGCTCTCTTCGCCTCCGCCGATATATATCTTTTTGCCTTCGTTTTCACGCATTATGGCAGCAATCCATTTAAATCCCGTGTAGCAGTCGTAGAGTTCGACGTTTGCCTTGCGTGCAATATCTTTTATCAGTTCGGTAGTAACGATGGTCTTCACCACATATTCGTTACCTTTGAGTTTGCCGAGTTCCTGCCACTTCTTTATGAGATAATAGGTAAATACCATACCGGTCTGATTGCCGTTTATTAGTACCCATTCGCCTTTTTCGTTTTTGACGGCAATACCTATTCTGTCGCAGTCGGGGTCTGACGCCATTACGATGTCGGCATCGACTTTTTTTGCCTTCTTTATGGCGAGGTCGAGAGCTGCCGACTCTTCGGGGTTGGGCGATACAACAGTCGGGAAATCGCCGCTAAGTACGAACTGTTCGTCCACTTTTATTACATTCTCGAATCCGAATGCCCGCAGAGCCATAGGTACGAGCTTAGCACCGCAGCCGTGTATGGGCGAGTAGACTATTTTAAGGTCTTTGTGGCGGGCGATAGCGTCGGGCGATAGCGACAGCGTCTTTATCTTTTCAACGAAGATATTGTCTATATCTTCGCCTATCATCTCTATCAACGAGGGATTTGCCTCGAACCTAATATTCGAAATATCGGTTATCTTGTTTACCTCTTTTATCACGTCCGTATCGTGCGGAGCAACGAGCTGAGCGCCGTCGTCCCAATACGCCTTGTAGCCGTTATATTCTTTGGGGTTGTGCGAGGCGGTAATCATAACACCGCTTTGGCAGCCCAAGTGTCGTATGGCAAACGATATTTCGGGTGTGGGGCGAAGTGCGTCGAAAAGATATACCTTGATGCCGTTGGCGGAGAAGATATTTGCTACCGTCTTGGCGAAGTACGGAGAGTTGTTGCGACAGTCGTGCCCTATGACAACTTTTATCGGGTTTTTATCGGGGAATTGTTTTTTAAGATAATTAGCCAATCCTTGTGTAGCCGCTCCCACGGTATATATGTTCATTCTGTTGGAGCCTGCTCCCATTATACCCCGCAGTCCTCCGGTACCAAACTCCAGATTCTGATAAAAAGCGTCTATGAGTTCGGTCTTGTCTTCGTTGTCCAACATCCTGCGTACAGCTTCTTTGGTCTCTTCGTTGTAGTTGCCGGCCAGCCAGCTTCGGGCTTTGGCTTCGCACTGTTTCAATAATTCGGTATTCATATCTTTATTGGTATTTTTTGTAAAAGAATTTGTGATAGGCAAAGTTAATACTTTTATAGGTAACGGTCAAATAAATGAGTAATGTTTGCCGCCTATTATTCGCTTCATTCTATATATGTGATAAGTATTTGTGATTTTTCTTCGGGGCTAAGTATGACGCTATCCAACGAAGCGGGTAGCAGTATAGTCTCCCAACTATTGGCTACGGTTTTTCCGCTCGGATGGTTTATATTGAGCTTTCCGTCCAATACGGATATAAGTACGAAAGAATCTATCGTCGAGAGGTCGAGCACTTGTACTTTCGATAGACATAAAATCGATGTTTTGAAGTACGGTGTTTCTACTATTTTCCGAACTTCGTTATCTATGAATACGGTAGGCGATAGTGTTTTTTGCCAGTTTTCGAAGTCGATGGCTTTCACTGCCTCTTCTGTATGCAGCTCGCGGCGATTACCGTTTTTGTCGCGTCGGTCGAAGTCGTATATACGATAGGTAATGTCCGACGATTGTTGTATTTCCATTATGGTACATCCTCGTCCGATGGAGTGTACACACCCGGCAGGAATATATATATAGTCGCCTTTATTCACTATGTGTTTTTGTAGATAATCTTCGAGAGTATTGTTTTCTACGGCTTTCAAATATTCTTTTTCCGTTATTTTACGATTGAATCCTGCATAGACGAATGCCTCCTTTTCGCAGTCGAGGATATACCACATTTCGTTTTTACCGAAAGAATTGTGTCGTTCTTTTGCTATTTCGTCGTTTGGATGAACTTGTATCGAGAGGTCGTCGGCAGCATCTATTACTTTGACCAATAGCGGGAAGTTGTTGCCGTAGCGACGATAGACTTCATTGCCGACAAGGTCGTTGAGGTAAACCTCTACAAGTTCCGACAGGCTATTGTCTTTTAAGAAACCACTCTTTACTATCGATTCGTTGCCCGCTATAGCCGATACGAGCCAACTCTCTCCGATATTGTCGTATTCGTCTGTATTGTAGAGACGTTTTAGTTTCTGTCCGCCCCAAATCTTGGTCATAAGTATCGGTTCGAATTTTAATGGGTAAAGCATATTTTTTATATTTATGAGTGTTTATTTATCGATGTTATTAGCTCGATACTTTCTTTTATCACCTTAGAACCGAGCACGAAAGAGACTCCTAAATAGAATGATATTGCAGCCAATATCTGTATTAAAAGTATCAGGGCGAGATTATAAATACCGTTTGTAAATATCGAAAGTTCCAATTTTCCTATCAGTAAGGTAATAAACGACATTACAATTGAAATCACTGCATAAGGTAAAATGTCTTTTAGGTGTTGTATAGTAGAATATCCGAGTTGTTTACCCACAACTATCATATTTACCGCATAAGAGACGAACATTGCCAGGCTGAATCCCCAGAGCATCTCTTTTATGGTTTTTGATAAAAATATGAATAGAACGACTGTTAAGAGATTTCTACCGAGTTCGAGTATGAAGTTTAGATTCGATTTTCCGATGGCATTTAGAGTAGTGAGGCAAAAACTTTGGAATGGCAAAAATACGGCAGCTATGCAGAGTATTTGGAAATACGGTATCATATCTGTCCATTTATCGGTGAGGACTACGGTGGTAAGATTGTCGATAATACCTATTAGTCCGAGCATTATCGGAAAGATGAGGAACGAGATTACTCTGACGATTTTTCTAAAAAAAGCCAGCTGCTTCGGTTTGTCGTTGTTCAGACTCGATAGAATAGGGTAGGCGACAGACGTTATGGCGCCGGCTACTACCATCGATGGGATATCTTGGAATTTACGTGCACGGTCGTAATACCCGAGATCTTCTTTCGAAAATACTTTTGGTATCTTTATATTGTAGATATATTTCACTATTATATTTATAGAGCTCGTAAAGAGGAGAAATATCGAGAATGAGAATATTTTTCTTATCACCGAGAAGTCGGGTTTGCTCGTTGGAGCCCAACGACTCATAACCCAAAGCATTGCTACACGTATTGCTGTGAGGCTCACTATCTGCCATGCTATAGCCCAATACGTATAACCGACTAAAATCAATATTATGGTTAACACCGCCGAGGCTACTGCCGACACAAGGTTGGCTATGGATATGGCTTTGAATTCCATCTTTCGGGTAAGCAATACGTTGGGAATTATTCCAAACGAATTTATGATTATACCCAAAAATACGAATCGCGACAGAGGATTCAGCTGAGGTATATCGAAGTACCCTGCTATATCATTTGAGAATATCCATAATATCAAGTATAACACTATACTTAGGGCAACGTTAAAAAAGAATGTCGCCGAGTATTCGTTTTCTGTGTTTTGTTGGCGTCTGATAAGTGCCGTCGAGAAACCGCTATCGACAAGTACATTACTCAATGCTGTAAATATCGACAAAGCGGCTATAATACCAAAATCGTCCGGAGTAAGCATACGGACAGTAAAGACACCTACGATAAGAGCGAAAGCCTGTACTCCAAACTTATCGATACTGCTCCATGCCAGCGACTTCGAAGTTTTCCCCATTGATGAATATAAAAAGTATTATGTGTATAAAATATTCGGATACGATAAACCTGCGTTATATTTCCGAGACAAAATTAATATTTTTATTTCAACCAAACCATTTTTACCTCGTTTTACCTCACCTTTCGAGAATGTCGTAGTGTAATCAAAAATGTATTATCTTTGCACAATGATATCTAAATACGATATAATCGTCATAGGTGCAGGACACGCCGGATGTGAGGCAGCCGTAGCCGCAGCGAATCTTGGTTCTAAGGTATTACTTATAACAATGGATATGAACTCTATCGCTCAGATGAGTTGTAATCCGGCGGTAGGAGGTATAGCTAAAGGACAAATCGTACGTGAGATAGATGCTCTGGGTGGCTATATGGGGATTGTTACCGACGATACTTCGATACAATTTCGTATGCTAAATAGGTCGAAAGGACCGGCTATGTGGAGCCCGCGTGCACAGTCCGACAGATCGAGATATATACAGCGTTGGCGAGAGGTGCTCGACGATTGCACGAACCTCGATATTTGGCAAGATACGGTAACGGAATTTATGATACAGCACAATACAATCGAGGGAGTGAAGACTCGTTTGAATTGTGAATTTCGTGCCAAATGTGTAATACTTACCGCAGGCACTTTTCTTAATGGATTAATGCATTTTGGAGAGATACAGGTGGCCGGAGGACGTATCTCCGAACCCGCTTCTTACGGACTTACCGAGCAACTAAAATCTATCGGTTTTGTATCCGATAGGATGAAGACGGGAACTCCCGTGCGTATCAACGGAAATTCTATAGACTTCTCGAAACTTATCGAACAACAGGGCGAAGACGATTTTCATCGTTTTTCTTTTTTGAAAAGAGAGAAACGACGTCTTAAGCAGCGGTCTTGTTTTCTTGCACACACAAACGAAACTACTCACGAAATTATTCGCAAGCATATAGATCAATCGCCTATCTACAACGGACAAATAAAAAGTATCGGTCCGAGATATTGCCCGAGTATAGAGACCAAAATAAATACTTTTGCCGACAAGATTTCGCATCAGCTTTTTGTCGAACCCGAAGGAGAAAACACGCAGGAATATTATCTCAACGGATTTTCGTCTTCGCTGCCGATAGATGTCCAACTCGAGGCTTTGCGTACTATTGAGGGGTTGGAAAATGTTAGAATTTATCGTGCCGGCTATGCCATCGAGTACGACTATTTCGACCCTGTACAGTTAAAAAACACGTTAGAGACGAAGCCAGTAAAAAACCTTTTTTTTGCCGGACAAATCAACGGAACTACCGGGTACGAGGAGGCGGCCGGTCAAGGTCTTGTTGCAGGCATTAATGCTCATATAAATTGTTTCGGAGGAACGGAATTTGTTCTCCATAGAGACGAAGCGTACATCGGAGTTCTCATCGACGACCTTACGACAAAGGGAGTCGACGAACCGTATCGGATGTTTACTTCGCGTTCGGAATTTCGCATACTCCTACGTCAAGACAGTGCCGACATACGTTTGACTCCAAAAGCATTCGAACTTGGACTTGCTTCCAAAGAACGCAAGCAGTTGCTCGACAAAAAAAACGAAAATATTTCTGCTATTATCTCTTGGCTGAAACAAAATAAAGTGTTGCCTTCGGAGATTAATTGCTTTTTGGATAGTGTAGGCTCATCGAATATTACTCAAAAAACAAGTCTGTACGATTTGCTTTTGCGCCCGAATATCGACATTGTTTCTTTATCGAAAACTTTTAGTGGCCTACGTGAGTTTATAGGAGATAAGATAGACCAAAGTAGAAAAGAAGAAATAATAGAAGAAGCGGAGGTGCAGATAAAATACGGCGGGTATATCGAGCGAGAGAGGCTTATCGCCGATAAAACGAGCCGGCTCGAGTATGTCAATATTCCGTCGGACACAAACTACGACGAGCTACAGTCTCTGTCGACAGAAGCAAAGCAGAAGCTAAAAAAATATTTGCCGAAAACGATAGGACAAGCCTCTCGTATTTCGGGAGTTTCTCCAAGCGATATAAACGCTCTGATTGTATTGGTTGGCAGATAATGTTTGTGTGATAAAAAAAAGTTCCACGAGGAACAAAATGTGGTGTTGTTGTAAAAAAAAGTTCCACGAGGAACATTTTGATTGTAAATATATTTTTGAATAGAGATATGAATGTAGAAGAAGTAAAAAAACAGATTAGAGACGTATATGATTTTCCTGAAAAGGGAATCGTTTTCAAAGATCTTACTACGGCATTCAAAGATGCTGCTTGTATGGATTTTTTCGAAAACGAAATGTATCGTCTTTACAAAGACAAAAATATCACTAAGGTGATAGGGATAGAGAGCCGCGGTTTTATAATGGCGCCTATTCTGGGTAATAAATTGGGTGTTGGTTTTGTGCCGATACGTAAGAAGGGTAAACTGCCTGCCGAAACCTACGAAGTCAGCTATGGCAAAGAGTATGGCAAAGATATAATACAGATACATAAAGATTCGCTATGTGCAGACGATATAGTGCTTATACACGACGACCTTTTGGCTACTGGAGGTACTATGAAGGCAGCTTGTGATTTGGTGAAAATCTTTGGAGTGAAAAAAATCTATGTCAACTTTTTAGTAGAACTCGATTTTCTAAAAGGTATAGAGGTGTTCGATAAGGATATTGATGTGACTTCCCTGATACACTATTAAAGGGAAATCTTTATAAGGCCGAGTAGGAAACAAGCAAGCTTAGTCTTTTGCCCTTTTCGCTGTTTTATAATGATGTCTTTTGAAATAGACAAGTACGATTCCTGATATTATAAGGGATATAATACCTGTGCATATACTGAAGTTTTCGGTAGGTATCTCTATTATCTTGTTGTAAGAGAGGAAAAAAGCCAATACGGCTATACCGTTGTTTGTGAAATGTGCTATTATAGAGGGATATAGCGACCTACTCCATATAGCAATATATCCAAACGATACTCCAAGTATCAATCGAGGGATAAACCCTCCGAATTGCAGGTGTATCGCAGAAAATAGTATTGCTGTCAGCCAAACTGCTATGTGATAATTAAACGCTCCGGCAAATATTCTTTGAACGACTCCTCTGAAGAAAAGTTCTTCGCAGATTGCAGCCCCTAATGCTATTACAACTATATTTGCGATAAGCCCCCATATAGTATTTACGGATAGCATCGTCTCTGTGATGTTATTCGCTTGTTGCTCAAGGGCTATCATACGGGTTTCTATATTCCTTAGGAAATAGGGTAGATGTAAAGATTTGTTCCACTGCGAGAGTACATCTATGCACGGTATTATTGTGATTATAAATATTATGGCTATTATTATGCTTTTTATGTCGATAGTATTGGTTAGTAATGTTTTTATCTGATTGCCGGAAAGCCATCGCCACGCCAATATTGCAGGTAGCCCGAAGACGAGTATTTCTTGCAAAAGTTGTGTGATTTTAAGCGATGTAATAGAATCTAATGGGGTGTTGATGAGTATACTATACAAGATAGCCGATATTACAAATCCTGAAATAGACAAAAACGATAGTAGTAATAGCTGATAAACAATACTCTTCTTCATGACCGATAATTTTCCTCAAAGGTACTATTTTTTTGATGATTCGGAATAAATATGTAATTTTGTCGTGTTTTATACAGTAATTAAATAACAATTCCCCAAGTAGATGGATATTAATCAAATACAATCTATCAAACAAAGATTCAATATTATAGGCAATTGTTCGTCGCTCAATAGAGCTATCGATGTGGCTGTGCAAGTGGCTAATACAGAGTTGTCGGTACTTATAACGGGAGAGAGTGGGGTAGGTAAGGAGTTTTTTCCGCAAATAATACACCAATTTTCTCATCGTAAACATAATCCGTATATTGCTGTAAACTGCGGAGCTATCCCTGAGGGTACTATAGATTCGGAGCTTTTTGGACACGAAAAGGGTTCTTTTACCTCTGCTACATCCGATAGAAAAGGATATTTCGAGGTGGCCGACAGAGGGACTATTTTTCTCGACGAAGTCGGTGAGCTTCCTCTTCAGACACAGGTACGTCTGCTTCGTGTGCTCGAAGCCGGTGAGTTTATGAGAGTTGGTTCGTCGAAAGTGCAAAAGACCGATGTTCGTGTAGTGGCTGCTACCAATATCGATATTCCATTGGCTATCAGTCAAGGACGGTTTCGCGAAGATTTATATTATCGACTGAATGCTGTGCCTATCCATATACCGCCACTACGTGAGAGAAAAGAAGATATAACTCTTCTTTTCAGGAAGTTTGCTGCAGATTTTGCCGAAAAATATAAAATGCCACCGATACGGCTTACCGAAGAGGCTCAAGAAGTACTTACCCAATATTATTGGAAGGGCAATATACGGCAGCTCAAGAATATAACCGAGCAAATATCTGTAATAGAGCAGAATCGAGAAATTGGAGCGGATGTGCTTAAGAAATATCTCCCCGACGATAGCAGCCAGAATCTCTTACCGATACTGGCAAACGACCGTAATCTATTTGATTCCAAGAGCTTCAGTAACGAACGTGAAATATTGTATCAAGTGCTTTTTGATATGAAAAAGGATATTACCGACCTCAAAGCTGTGGTAAACAACCTTATGGCAGGTAGAGTAGATGTACCATCGTACGATGATATTGTAGCACAGCCGATAATACCTCATCGCAAAGAACAAGAGGTAGATACCGTAATCGATATTATTCCCAATACCAAGCATTCGTCTAAGAAGATGCCTCAAATTACGGAAGATAGTCAAATCGAAGATACTGAGGAATATATAGAAGAGTCGCTATCCATATCCGATGCCGAAAAAGATACTATCGTCAAGGCTCTTACTCGCCACAAAGGAAAACGCAAGTATGCTGCCCAAGACTTAAGGATTTCCGAACGAACGCTTTATCGTAAGATAAAAGAGTATGGACTCGAAGACAAGAAGTTTAAATAAAGAGCTATAATGAGATGATATTCACAGATAAAAAAATGAATGTAAGGTATTTGTGGCTATTTATTGCTGCCTTTTTAAGCTATTTTGCTATTGAGTCTTGTGGGGTATCGTACAAATTTACCAATGCCAAACTCGATTATTCTATATATAAGACTATCGCTATCGGCGATTTTCCTAATCGTGCCCCTTTGGTTTATCCTCCTTTATATCAAGAGTTTAACGACAAGTTAAAAGACTCTTATTCTCGCCAGACCCGATTGCGTATCGTACCCCAAAACGGCGACTATAATGTAGAAGGAGCCATAGTGGGATATTATCTCCAGCAACTTGCTGTCGGTGCCGATGGGCTTGCTGCAAAGACGAGTCTGGTGATGAACGTACAGGTGCGATTTAATAATACGAAGAATCCGCAAGAAGATTTTGAGCGTACTTTTACCGCACAGAAAGAGTTTCCGGCCACGACTTCGTTCGAAAACGTGCAAGGACAGCTTGTATCCGAAATGGTCGATGAGATTGTAGACCAAATATTTAATGCTACTGTAGCCTCTTGGTAATTAGATGATTAGCGTTTCGGAACTTAGAGATATCCTTTTGAATAAGAGCGATAATATCGACCTTTTTGCTCTCGAGCAAATAGTAGAGAAGTATCCGTATTTCGAGGTGGCGAGGCTGATATATCTTAAGAGGCTTAAACAGGTTGACGATGAGATATTTGCAAACAAGCTCAGGGCTTCGGCAGCATACTTTTCGAATCGTAAGTTTGCACACTCTTTTGTAAATGACATTGCAGGTAAGTCGGCTTCGGCAGAGATTTACGATACGGCGGTAATATCTACCGACTATTTTGCTCTGAAAAGTTCGAATATCTCATCGGATTCACTTCGTGAACTTGCCCAAAAGCTTAAAAAGTCTCGTATCGAACGGCTTCGGCAGCAGAGCGAAGAGGCTCTTATAGACGCAGATAACGACGAATTTGGTGTAAAAAAACTGATATTGGAGAAGCGTTATGTCGAGGCACTTCGGATACTGAAAAAAATAAATTTGAATAATTCGAGAAAAAATGCTTACTTTGCACTTCAGATAAAGTATTTGGAGACTATTCTTTACTCTAAGGAATAAAGAATTGTTTACTAATTTATTGTGTGTTTAGATACTAGATTTACAAACTTATATATTCAAAAATTCTTTTATTAAAATGATTCAATTTCTGACTATACTTATTGTTATATCGGCAATTATCCTCACTTTTGTCGTATTGATTCAGAATTCGAAGGGAGGAGGTCTGGCTGCAGGCTTTTCGTCTGCCAACAATGTATTTGGTGTGAAAAAGACGACCGACCGTATCGAAAAACTTACTTGGACGCTTATTGCTATCATTGTAGTTTTAAGTATTTTCTCGGCTCGTATGATTTCGAGCAGAGCAAATACCGGCAATACTACTTCGCAAGTCGATATCGAACAAGTTCAGACACAACAAGCTGCTGCTCCGGCAGAGCAACCAATACAACCGGCTGATTGATATGTGCGGTTATGAACGTTAATTTAATATCATTATAGCGGTAAATATAGCTTAAAAGGCATACCTATAGGAGGTAGGCGTATAGATTTTGTTAAAAAAGTAGTTTTGCTATGCCGATACATACGTTGGTATCGATGAAAATTCGTACTTTTATCGTCTGTATTTGCTGTAGCGATCAAATTATGAGATTTTCTCTTTTTTAGAGGGAGGAAATTTCTTGTAAAAAACGATAATATAGAAAATTAGTAATAAAAAAAATTTTATTTATGCGAAAGTATTCTTTTTTATTAGTGGCACTGCTCTTCTTCATCGGAGGAGTAAATGCCGTATTTGGACAAGGACGCTCTATTTCGGGTAAAGTATTAGACAGCGAGTCGGGTACTCCTATTGTGGGAGCATCCGTAGAGGTTGTCGATGCACAGACCGGTACGTCCACAGATGAAAATGGTAACTTTACAGTAACAATGCCCGAGGGTTTTACAAAGCTGAAGATAGAAAACACCAGCTACAAGACTCAGGTAGTTGTTGCTCGTGATGGTATGGTTATCCGCTTGGTTACCCAAAGCGAAGTGCTTACAGAAGCAGAAGTTGAAGTAGCTATGGGTACCAAAAAGGGTAAAGGTTATGTGGGTTCTGCTCAGACAGTGACACAAGAAGTAATCGAAAAGAAAAGCCCTTCGGATGTTACTAAAGCTCTTAGCGGAGAAGTTGCCGGTATGCAGGTAGTAACCTCTACGGGTCAGCCGGGGCAGGTATCTTCGGTACGAATTAGAGGCGTAGGGTCTCCCAATGCAGGAAGTGGAGCCTTGTATGTAGTCGATGGTATACCTTACGGTAACGATATATCTTCTATCGACCCCGCCGACATTGTATCTACTACTGTGCTCAAAGATGCTACTGCTACGTCTATGTATGGTTCGAGAGGTGCCAACGGTGTAATACTTATTACTACTAAAAAAGGTACTGCCGGCTCCGAAGGTAAAATCGAAGTAGACATTACGGCAGGGGCAAACTTCAGATATTTGCCTATGCACGATGTAATTACCGACCCCAAACAATATATGGAGCTATCGTGGGATGGTCTCTACAACTTCTGGAAAGGAATTGTAAGATATCAACAAATAAATATAACCGACAAACAGTTGATGGACCATGTAAATAGCGTATTGTGGAAGCCTTCGCAGGGAGGTATGGTATCGCAATATAATTTGTGGGATACTCCCAATATTATAAGCGAAGATGGTACTTTCAATGACGCAGCTCAGATGAGATATACTCCCGAAAGCTGGTACGACAATATGTTCCATACCGGCATCAAGTCTGGTATAGGAGTAAGAATATCTGGAGGTTCTGATAAGACTACATATTACACTTCGGCAAACTTCTTGAACGACGAAGGTTACTATATACAGTCGAACTTCAAGAGACTTACCACGTTGTCGAATATCGACTATTCGCCTAAAAAATGGCTTACTGCCAACTTCAAAATGCAGTATGCTTATAGCACTATGAATAATGTAGGTCAGAGTTCAAGAGATGCAAACAACGGATTCGCGTTCGTTAATAGCATACCGCCTATCTATCCTGTATTCCAACACGATAAAGACGGAAATATTATAAAAGACAAGTATCTCGGAGGTAATGCCTACGACTATGGTCAGTATAAAGGTTATGCAAGACCTTTCTATCCGGGCATAAACCCGGCAGGGGCTTTGCGTCTCGACAAGAACTATAGCGTACACCACAATCTTGCAGTTTCGAACCTTTTGAAGTTCGAATTTGTAAAAGACCTCGTATTCACTGTTACCAACGGATATAGCTTATACTTAGGAGCTTTGTCGGGTATCACCAACATGTATTATGGCGACGGTGAGGGAGTAGGACATGTGAGCTATGCAAATAGTCACTATATCGACTTCAATACTCGTCAGCAGTTGACTTACAAGAAGACATTCAAAGATATCCACAACTTTGATATAATGCTCGGTCACGACTTTAGAAATCAAGAGCAGTCATCCGTTCAGGCAAATAAATCGGAAATGCTTAGAGGCGACGACCTGCAGCTGTCGAACGCTGTAAGAACCGTAGCTACCGGAGGTTCGAAGACAGACTATCGTTCTGAAAACTATATGGGAGAATTGCGTTACAACTTCGATGAAAAATACTTTGCTATCGTCAATGGTTCGGTATTCGGCTCTTCTTACTTCGCCCCCGGACACCAGTACGGTACTTTTGCGTCTGCCGGTGCTTCGTGGAACATCCATAAAGAAACATTTATGGCCGATGCAAAAAAATGGTTGAGCAACCTTAAAGTAAAAGCAAGTTTCGGTACTTCGGGTAACGACAATATCGGTAACTACAACTACCTCGACTTATACGGAATGTCGAACTTCAATGGACATCCGGCTGTGTTGTGGAGCTCTATTGCCGAAAAGTCTCTCACTTGGGAAACATCGTATAAGTTCAATGCCGGAGTAGAATTTGAAATAAAGAAGGGCAGACTCTACGGAGAGTTTGAGGTGTACAACAACTTAGTGGTAAATAGCCTCGAAACAAGAGAAATAGCTCCTTCGATCGGATATACTTCAGTGCCTATCAACGATGGTAAATATAGAAGCTTCGGAGTTGAGTTGTTGCTGAAAGCTCAGGTTATAAAATCGAGAAATTTCGACCTCAATCTTCGTCTTACCGCAGCTCACCACGATGCTGTATTCGTAGAATTGCCTAAAGAAAGAATCAATGGCAAATGGGTGGAAATGATTATGAACGGTTCGTATGCCAAGGGAGTATCTCGCGGTGCTATATACACCAAGAAGTACGAAGGCGTAGACCCCGAAACAGGCTGGGGACGTTGGGTTGCATATAAAGACGAAAAAGGTTCGGGTACGGATGCAAGCTATATACCGGAGCCGTATAAGTATCTGAGAAAAAGGACTGTCAATAAAAATGGAGAAGTTGTCGAACTTCACAAAAATGCTACTCTTACTCAATTCCTTACCAACGACTATCGTAAAGCAGCGTACGAATATGCCGAAGGAAAATCCAGATATCCCGATATATATGGAGGTTTCGGTATAGATGTATCTACTTACGGATTCGATATCTCTATGGCATTCAACTATATAATAGGCGGACACAACTACGACGCTATTTATGCTTCTTTGATGTCCGACAATTCGATGGGATCAAACAACTACCACGTCGATATGTTGCATGCTTGGAGTCGTTTCAGACCCGAAGAAAATAGTACTACCAACGTACCGTTGCTATTGGCAGGGTTCTATGATAGAAAAGATGCCGATAATGTTTACTATGCCGACTGGACGGGTACGGGCTCTACGAGATTCCTTACTTCGAATACTGGTTTGCAACTTAGCTCTGTACGTATTGCTTACAACTTCCCCAAAAAGATGTTGGAAAAGATACAAATCAAGAGTATGTCGGTATGGGTTATGGGCGATAACCTTATGGTACTATCGGCTCGTAGAGGATACAATCCGTTTACATATATGAATGGTGGTAATAGCTCGTCGCAGTATGCTCCGCTATCGACTATTGTGGGCGGTCTCAAATTTTCTTTCTAATAATTTAATTATTAATCATTTAAAAGTAAAAATAGATTTATATGAAAAAAATATTTTTTGTATTGACGATACTTACTGCTATAGCATTTAGTAGCTGTGCCAATTTATTGGTATCCACTCCGAATGGAAGCACTGTTTCCGAGGAGCAATTGCAGAATAGTATCAAAGAGCTCGACGCTCGTGTAAACGGTCTGTATTATGCAATGAACGGACTTGTAACATACATGGGAGCACAAAAATATATTGATGTATATACCGATGTATTGACTGCCGATGTAGCTATCCCGTCTCCGAATTGGGGCTTCTTTTATGCTGCCGAACAGGGTAGAGGCGACGACGAAACATCCGGTTTCAATGGTTTGATATGGGAGTACAACTATGCTCTGATAAGAAATGCCAATCTTCTTATAGCAAGATGCGATAATATGCTAAACTCTCCCGATGGTATCGACGAAGACGACAAGAATGCTGTAAATAGAGCTCTTGCTCACGCGTATGGAATGAGAGGTTATGCATATTATATGCTCACTAACTTCTATACCGATGCCACCAATCTTGATGCTGATATTCTGCCTTATTACAACGAAGAAAACTATAAGGAAGTACAGCGTCTGTCGAGTTATAATTATATTATACCTCTGGCGATAGCCGACTTGGAAAGAGCTATAGATATGCTTAAAGAGTACGAACCTAAGGTTGCAAACCAGAAGTCGTATATGAATGCAGATATAGCAAAGATGATTTTGGCTTACCTCCGTATGAATAAGGCTATTATTTTCGACCCATCGGATAGAAACAACGATCTCAGCGAAGCTCTCAGACTTGTAAGAGAAGTAATAGGAACAGGCGAATATCCTATATTGCCATACAAAGAGGTACTTACCTCAGGTTTCAATTCGGTAGTTAGATCCGAAAACTGGATCTGGGCAGTAGATGTAGCTACTGAAACTTCGCGTCGTATCAACTCTTTCTGGTCTATCGCAGACATATATACTTACGGATATGCTTCGGCAGGAGAATATTTCGCTATCGATACCAACTTGTATGGTAGTCTCAGCAGTAAGCTTTCGTCTACCGATATCAGAAAGAAGTGGTGGAACCACCCTACAGACAATAATGTAGAAGTCGGTTTCTTCCTTGCTCCTGTAAGAAAGTTTTTCGATCCCAACAGGAAACTCAATTCCGATAAAGCTTGGCTCAACGACCTTGTATATATGAGAATCGAAGAGGCTTATCTCTTGGCTGCAGAAGCATCGTTTGCTTTGGGCGACGAGGCTAACGCTAAGGCGTATATCAAGACTTTGGTGGCAAATAGAGATATTTCCCCTGCTACTATGACCAAGATAGACGGTCTGAGCGGAACAAACCTCAAAGACTATATCGCTTCAAATTGGCGTATAGAGATGTGGCTCGAAGGTAAAAACTATATGACTATGAGACGTTTCGGATGGTCGCATACAATAGGAGAAAACCACTCGGCACGTAAGAAATTGGAGATAAAGGCTACCGACCTCAAAGCATTTTCTACTCCGTATAGCGAAAAACAGACTAATCCTTACATAGATTTGAAGGAAGAATAGAAATAGTATATATAAGAGTATATAAAATAGTAGATAGAGAGTACTTATTACAGATAAGTGCTCTTTTTTTTGTCTATATTTTTTATCGGATAGCACAAAAATATTGGTTCGGTTTCGAAAAAAAATTTCTAACTTTGCAAAACGCATATATAGCGATACTATTTGAAGAACATTAGAGGTAAAAACTAAAAAAATTTTTTATATATGAGAAAGAGATTATATTTATTGGGGCTGCTATTGGCTCTATCGGTCAGTTCGTTTGCTGTGCCAGCCTATCCGTTTCCTATCAAGGTAAAACAACCCGACGGCAGTGAATTGACTATAAGAATCTACGGCGACGAATGGTTCCACTATACGACCACAGAAGACGGCTATCTTTTGCTGCAAAAAAAGGACGGAGCCTACGAATATGCCAAGTTTGAAAATAACATCATAAAGTCTACCGGTGTAATGGCTCGCTCCAAAAGAGACGACAAAGAGAGAGCTTTTGTAAGGCAGCTGAAAAAGAACCCCATATCGCTCGATACGGAGCTATCGATGAGGCAGCTTGTAAAGCAGCAGATGGGGCACCAAGGACATCAACGAGTACCTCTATTCGGACAGAGAAAGGGTCTTGTGATTTTGGTGGAATTTCAGAATAAGCAGTTCCGCTCGTCTACCGCTAAGCAAGACTTTACCAACCTGCTCAATCAGCAAGGCTATAGCGTCAATGGCGCTACGGGATGTGCAAACGAGTACTTCAAGGCTTGTACCAACAATCGGTTTGACCCGATATTCGACGTTCACGGTCCTTATAAATTAAATAAACCCTACCAGCATTACGGACAGAATACCGGTGGCGGTATAGCAGGTAGAGGAACCGATAAAAATGTCAGAGAAATGGTAATAGAGGCAGTAAATGCAGTAGTAGCCGATGGAGTAGATTTATCTCCCTACGATACCGATGGCGACGGTAAGGTCGATATGGTATTCGTATACTATGCAGGACCTAACGAAGCCGAAGGAGGTGGAGTCAATACCATCTGGCCTCATAAATTCAATGTTAATCCTAACGTTACTATTGGAGGTAAAGTAATAGATGTATATGCTTGTACATCAGAAATAAACGGCTATGGTACAATGTGCGGTATAGGTACGTTCTGTCACGAGTTTGGGCACGTATTGGGGCTACCCGACTATTACAATACCCAAGACGGAAGTAAATTTACCATCGGTGAATGGGATATAATGACCTCGGGCGGATACAACAACAAAGGTAATACACCTCCTACGTGGTTGGCTCACGAAAGATTTTTTCTCACTTATCTAGATCCTACATTGTTGAACTCCGAAGGCGAAAAGGTGCTTGAGCCGATTGAGACATCCAATAAGGCATATCTTATCTCGCCTCCAAGCGACCAGCATAACTTGAATGGTCCGGATCCGAATCCGAGATTTCACTACCTGCTCGAAAATCGCCAGTTTCTAGGCTGGGACTCTGTGAGACGAACTACTCATGAAGGCGATCTGGGAAAGGGACTTTTAATCACAAGGGTAGACTACGACGCTACGGCTTGGCAGCAAAATCGACCCAACAACGACCCAACACATTTACGATTCGATGTAATAGAGGCAGATGATTCGCCCGGCTCTTATACCGGAGATACATATCCGGGAACTACCGGCAAAACTTCCTATACTCCAAAGAAAGCAGATGGTAGTGATTACTTTAATGGTCAGATATCGAATATACAAGAGATTGCGGCAACGAAAGAAATAATATTCTGCTACAAAGACTGTAGCAATTCGGAGAAGATAATATTGGAGACTCGTAAGACGACGTTTAGAACCATTATCGGCGACGATCCCGATACTACCAAGGTAAGAGTGATAGGCTCCAAGCTTACAGGCGATATAAATATGTCGTTCAAAGGCAAAGACGCTTCGAAATTTCAGGTACGTCGTATGTCGGACACCGATTGGTCTACGACTCTTACGCTCAATAAAGGCGTTGTAGCTGCCGACTCTGTAAACGAGTTCATAGTGGTTCGTTACAATCCTCAAGAACCCTCGTATAACACTCCTCACCAGGCATTGTTGCATGCAAGAGTAGGCGATGCGGGTGCTATGAAGGTTATAGAACTTATAGGTAACTCTACTAAGAAAGTGAAAGTAGTGCCGCCTATACTGAAGGATTTTACCTCAATAAAAGACAATGACGTTACTGCCAATTGGCAAGTAGTACCCGATGCAACAGGATACTATCTGTCTGTATATGAAAAGAGTGGCTCTACGATAGAGAAAGAGACCTTTACCAACTTCGGTACAATGCTTACTTCCGGTTGGAAGCAGACGTTCTATACCACTCTGCAAAATCCTCTTCCGGGCGAGGCAGATAATATATCCGTTAAGTTCTTGACCGACAATGATACTATCTGGTCGCCATACTATCCGCAGCCACTGACACAGCTCAAGTTCTGGCTCAGAAACTGGAGTGCTACACAAGGAGGTATGTTGGTAGTGGAAGGACTCAAAGCCGACGACAACACGTGGCAAAATATCTCTACCATACAGATGGAACGTAGACTTAGCCAGAAAACTTTCACTCTGCCTGTCGATATAAATAAAAATATCAAACGTGTACGTATCTACTCCAAAGGACTCGACTCTCAGAAGGGAGGAGTCGTATTCGACAATTACGAGGCAACATTTGCTGCCGATATGGCTGCACGCAGAGTATGGATATCGGGCAGTGCTACCGATTCGACGGTTGTCGAAGGACTGATGGGCGGTACTAAATACTTCGGACGCATACAAGCTACCGACAAGGACGAAGACGAACCGCTCGAAAACGTAACCGACTTCTCTAACGAAATGGAATTTACTACTACCGGTAGTTCGTACGTAAATCCCGACCCGCGTGCACTTAAACTGCAGATAAACAGCTCGTACAATATAGTGGTGTTCATCAAAGACGAAGACAAAGACAAAGACCTCTTCGTATATACTTCCGACGGACGTCTGATGCAGGTTTACTACAAAGAAAACTATTCGGGCAATAGAGTAGAGATAAAAGGACTCCCGCGCAGCGCTTCGTACGTAATATCGCTTGGAGGTTCGCGGACTAAGGGCAAATATGCCAAGATATATCTCGGTGGAATAAACGGCAACTAAAAGTTTTGCCGTGAATAAATATTGTTATTTATCCTCCGTCTATACCAGACGGAGGATATTTTTTATCTATAGTCCTGTGGTTTGTGTACATCTCCGATGGTGAATGTGCTAAACGACATAAAAGTATTGCCCACAACGAAAGACATATATGGCAGATAATATTTTTTCGGAACTATTTTGTATCTTTGCAGCCATAAAAATCATAGTAATTTAAAAGATTATACTTTTTCGAATCACTACAAAATATGGCAGTAAGTTATCAGCAAGCAGGCGTTAATCTCGAGGCAGGTTACGAGGTAGTAAGCAGAATAAAAAAACACGTATCGTCGACCTCCCGACTCGGGGTGATGGGCAATATCGGAGCTTTTGGCGGTATGTTCGACCTGTCGGCATTGAAACTCAAAGAGCCCGTACTCGTAAGCGGTACCGACGGTGTAGGTACCAAACTCAAGATAGCCTTCGCCCTTGACCGACACGATACTATCGGCATCGACGCCGTGGCTATGTGTGTCAACGACGTGCTGGCACAGGGAGCCGAGCCTCTCTTTTTCCTCGATTATATAGCCATCGGCACCACAGACCCTGCCAAGGTAGAGCAAATCGTAGCAGGCGTATCCGAGGGGTGTAGGCAGGCAGGTTGTGCCCTCGTCGGTGGCGAGACAGCCGAGATGCCATCGATGTATCAGCAGGGCGAATACGACATAGCAGGCTTCACCTGCGGCGCTGTGGAGAAGTCGCAACTCATCGACGGCTCGCGTGTAGCCGTAGGCGACGTGCTAATAGGCATCGCCTCCACAGGCGTTCACTCCAACGGCTTCAGTTTGGTACGCAAAATCGTTGCCGACAATAATCTGGATTTGAATAAAATATACCCCGAGTTGTCCGACAGGCAAACTCTTGGCGAGGTGCTGCTCTCCCCGACCAAGATATATGTAAAGCCCGTCTTAGATGTTATACGTCGCTGCAACGTACACGGTATAAGCCACATCACAGGCGGCGGTTTCTACGAAAATATCCCGCGTATACTTGGCAAAGGACAGGGTATCGAAATAAAAGAGGGCAGCTGGGAGATTTCTCCCGTATTCCGCTTCCTTGAGAGATATGGCAACGTACAGCACGACGAGATGTTCAACATCTTCAATATGGGTATAGGAATGGTCGTGGCGATGTCTGCCGACGAAGCCGACGAAGCCATAGCCATACTCGAAAAACACGGCGAGAAAGCAGCGGTTATAGGCAAAGTAACCGACAAAGAAGGAGTGAAAATAAGTTGATACGCATACTGTGAGATACTGTTTTTTCTTAATATTTTTATTTGTAACCCTATCGGCGATAAGCCAAGAGGTAGTGCTTTACGGCAATATCGGCGATAAACATACGGGCGAAAACCTCATAGGAGCCTCTTTGAGCGTCGTCGATTTGAATCAGGGCACCGTAACCGACGACAAAGGCGAATATTCGCTCTCGCTACCCAAAGGCAAACACACGATAATAGTCTCATCTACAGGCTACAAGACCGATACGTTAAACATCAATATCTCACAAGACACCCGCCGCAATATTCGTCTGTCGGCAATATCCACCATACTTAGCAGTGTAGAGATTTCTGCCGAGCAAAACCAAAATATCCGACGTATAGAGCCTTCTGTCAATCGCCTGTCAGCTACTGCTATCAAGGCAATCCCTGCGATGATGGGCGAGGTAGACATCGTCAAAGCATTGCAGCTACTACCTGGAGTGCAAGCGGTAGCCGAAGGTTCATCGAACTTCAGCGTTCGCGGCGGCGGCTACGACCAAAACCTGATACTGCTCGACGACGCCACGATATACGGAGCATCGCACCTGCTTGGCTTCTTCTCGATATTCAACAACGACGCCATAAAAGACGTAAAACTCTATAAGGGCGATATACCCGTTGCCTTCGGCGGTAGGCTCTCGTCGCTGATGGAGGTACGTACAAAAGACAATATAACGAAAAAGCTGCGTGTAAACGGCTCCATCGGTACCATCTCGTCGAAACTGACCATAGAAACTCCCATCGTAGACGAGAAGGTAAGTCTTATGCTGTCGGGTAGGCGTACTTATGCCGATATCTTTATCCCTCTTGCCAACGACAAATCGATAAAAAACGCCAAACTCTATTTTTACGACCTCAATGGAAGGCTCAACTGGACTATAAGCCGCAACGACCGTTTGTTTCTATCCGTATATTCGGGCAAAGATCACTTCAAAAATCAACTTGCAGGCATATCTTTCAGCAACAACGTAGGGTCGGCAGGCTGGCACCACGTTTTTTCGCCCCGATTGGTATCGAATCTATCCGTCTTTACGAGTAAATACGACTACTTCCTGCTCGAGGACATATCCGAGGAGATTAGCTTCGACTGGAAGTCTGTGCTGAACGACATAGGCGGCAAACTCGATTTCACGTGGCTACCCGACTCCAACAACAGCATACGGTTCGGATATCAGGCTGTCCACCATCGGATAGACCCTGGCAAAGGCGGCGGTAGCGGGCAGAATACGCTGATAGACAACTCATCGTTTCAGCTCTCTCCTATGTATACACTCGAACACGCTCTGTATGCCTCTCATCAGACGACACTATTCGACAAACTTGGTATTCGATACGGTCTGCGTCTGTCTATGATGAACAATCTCGGCAACGACTCCATAACGTACAACATACGCAACTATGCAGTGGTAGACTCTTTTTTCACAAAAAAAGGACAGATATACAACACCAACCTAAGACTCGAGCCGCGTATCAGCCTCAACTACTCTCTGGGGCGGCACAACTCGATAAAAGCCTCATTCTCACACTCTGCCCAATACATACAGTTAGCCTCCAACTCTACGGCAGGCTCGCCGCTGTCGATATGGTTTTCGGCGTCGAACAACGTACGCCCGCAGCTCTGCAACCAGCTTGTGCTCGGCTACTTCCACGACTTCTTCGACGGCACTCTCGAAACGTCGGCAGAGGTCTATTACAAGCACTATACCAATGTAATCGACTTCAAAGACCGTGCCCGACTGCTCGGCAATAAAGACCTCGAACGCGAGTTGCGGTTCGGCAAAGGCTATTCCTATGGCTTCGAACTGATGATAGCCAAGCCTTCGGGACGTATCAACGGCTGGGTGAGCTATACCTTCGCCCGCAGCTTCCGTCAGATAGACGAAATAAACGGTGGCGAACGTTATCGTTCGCCTTACGACAAGCCTCACAACATATCCGTCGTGGTAAACTACGAGCTCAGCAGGCGTTGGACGCTGTCGGCAACGTGGGTCTATTCCACAGGACAGCCCGTTACTTACCCCGAGGGGCGCTATTGGGTCGGCGACATAGGCTCTACCGACGGCAAATGGGTGATTATCCCGTCGAAAAGGAACGCTTACAGGTTTCCCGACTTCCACCGTCTCGACCTATCGGCGACGTGGAAACTATCGCAGCCGCACAAACGATTTCAGCACGAACTGAACATATCCGTCTACAACGCATACGCCCGCAAGAACCCTTGGACGATATATTTTGTCAAAGACAAAGACAATCCCAACAAACTGCAAGGCAAGATGATGTATCTGTTCTCGATAGTGCCGTCGATAAGCTGGAACTTCCATTTTTAGCCGATATCGGTGTCAACGATTTTCTTCGTTTGCCCTCGCACAGACGTTTTTCATTCCTTCATTTTTAATTTTTCATTTTTTGGGCGTGCCCCTCGCCTACGGCTTCGGGTCGGGCTATCCGCTCTTACTCGCCTACGGCTCGTATCCGCTCCTATCCCTCACGCATCCCAACACCCCACCAAAACCCCGTTTAAACAATTAAACCATCGAACGATTAACTCGTAATTGCCCCCAGAATCCCATTATGGAGAGTTAAAAGTGTTAAAACTTCGGCTATCGGTATATTTTTGTATACCTTTGTAATATCTCTAAATATAGTCTTGTGCGTGAAATCAAGTGAATTACATAAGTTGATAAGAAAAAACAGTTGGAAGCTATTGCGTGTGAGTGGCAGTCACTATATTTATGAAAAAGAGGGGCAGACATATCCCGTGCCATACCACGGTACGAAAGAGATGGGGCGAGGTATAGAGGCAAAAATCAAAAAAGAGATGAACCTAAAATAAAATACGAGAAAGTATGAAAATTATACGTATTGTGATAGAAAGAAGTAACGATTGCTATTGGGCTTATGCCGAAAATTTGGCTGGTGTAAGCGGTGGCGGCGATACTGTCGAAGAGGCTAAAAAAGAAGCCTTAAATGCTTTGGAGCTACAAAAGGAGCTTGGCAATATTGCCAATCGAGAATACGAGATAAGGTATAAATACGATGCCGAAAGTTTATTGCAATACTACAAAGGAATACTCAATAATCCTGCAATAGAACGCATAACAGGGATAAATCAGAAACTGATACACCAATATTCGACAGGTAAAAAAAAGCCTCGTATAGCCCAGAGGCAGAAAATAACAGAAGCCCTGCACCGCCTTGGACGAGAAATGCTCTTGATAGAGCTTTAGCAATATGTACCAATCCGTGTGTTAGCCAATACTATTCCAAACCTCAACTCTTAAAACCTCGACTAAACATTTAAACAACTACACGATTAAACGTTTAAACGATATTAAATGATAGGGTAGAGTGCGTTATCGGTGAAGCTTCGATTTTACGAATGGAACTATAGCTATGGTAGGTATAGTGCAGATCATCACAAAGATAAAGAAGCTATCATAGCCGCCCAGCCACGTTTCGATGAAGCCCGCAACCATTCCTGGCAACATCATTCCCAGAGCCATAAAACCCGTACATAGTGCATAGTGCGAAGTCTTGTATTGCCCCTCCGAGAAACGTATGAGATACATCATATATGCCGTGAAACCGAATCCGTAGCCAAACTGTTCGAGAGCGACGGCAGCATTTATGAGCATCAACGAAGTAGGCTGCAGCAAAGCGAGATAGACATAAACGGCGTTAGGGAGCGTTATAGCCAGAGTCATAGGAATAGTCCAATAGCCAAGTCCTCGACGGCTTATGGCTATACCGCCAAGTATACCGCCTACGGTGAGAGCTACCACTCCTACAGTGCCATATACGAGCCCGACAGCCTCAGTACTCAGCCCGAGACCGCCCACCGAGCGGGCATCGAGCATGAAAGGCGAGGCGAGCTTCACAAGCATTGCCTCCGAGAGGCGATACAACAGCATGAAAGCAATAAAAATCCCAACATCTTTTTTAGCAAAGAACGAAGAGAATACCTCTGCAAACCGATGGAACGTCTGCCTATACTGCACTCCGATAGTACTGCCGTCTGCCGATGGGTGAGGCAGAGCAAACTTATGGTAAGCAAATACGGCGATGAATATTCCCGCTGCTACCAATAGGGTGATACTCCAAGCGTATGGTATGTTGTGAGTTTTTTGTTCGAGGTATCCTGCCATAATCACGAGCAGACCTTGACCGAAAATAGTGGCGAGGCGGTAAAACGTGCTACGTATGCCGACGAAAAACGACTGTCGGCGTTCGTCGAGTGCAAGCATATAAAAACCGTCGGCAGCTATGTCGTGTGTAGCAGAGCTGAACGCCACAAGCCAAAACAGACAAATGGATATTTGGAAGTAGCCGGGAGTAGGCAGCACGAAAGCCACACCCGCAAGCCCTGCCCCGATAAACAGTTGCATAGAGAGTATCCACCATCGTTTGGTCTTGAGCAGGTCTACAAACGGACTCCAAAAGGGTTTTATGACCCAAGGCAGATAGAGCCATCCCGTATAGAAAGCAATATCGGTATTCGACAGTCCGAAGCGTTTGTACATAATAACCGACACTGTCATAGCCATTACGTAAGGAATGCCTTCGGTAAAATATAGCGACGGTATCCACCTCCAAGGGGAAAATTGCTTTTTCATCGTACGAAAAGATAACTCATTACAAAATAAGTACAAAAGTAACACTTATTTTTGTATCTTTGCAGTCTGAATTTTAATTGATTTTTTTACTTATGAACAAAGTATTTTTATCTCTATCAATCTTTTTATTGTGTTCGGTAGCAGCCATATCGCAAACAGTAGTGAAGGGCTATGTCAGAGACGCCTCTACCGAAGAACCGATGGTTGGAGTCTCGATACAAATCGAAGGGACTCTCGACGGAACTCAGACAGGTGCCAACGGAGAATACTCCCTAACCGTGCCTGACAATAAGAATCTGATATTCTCGTATGTAGGCTACCACACGCTGGTAGTAGCAGCCGACAAAGCATCGGATGTAAGGTTAAAAACAAACTCTATCGAGTTGAAAGACATCACCGTTACTTCGCAGATAGCGATACAGAGGAAGACTCCCGTAGCCGTATCGAACGTATCTTTCGAGACTATCGAAGAGAAGATCGGCAATGCCGAATTTCCCGAAGTGCTGAAGTCGACCCCCGGTGTCTATACCACCAAAAACGGCGGTGGATACGGCGACTCGAAGATAAACATGCGAGGCTTCAAGTCGGAAAATATCGCCGTAATGGTCAACGGTGTGCCCGTAAACGATATGGAATGGGGCGGAGTATACTGGAGCAACTGGGCAGGTCTTGCCGACGTTACCCGTACTATGCAGACTCAACGAGGTCTGGGAGCCTCGAAAGTATCGTCGCCCTCGGTGGGTGGCTCTATAAACATTATCACCAAAGCCCACGAAGCCAAAAAAGGCGGTTCGGCTCAGTATGTTATAGGCAACGACGGATACAACAAAGTATTGTTCAATATCTCTTCGGGTAAGCTCCCGAATGGCTGGGCATTCACTGTGCTCGGTTCGCGTACTTGGGGTAAGGGATATATTCAAGGTACAGACTTCGAGGGTTGGAACTACTTCCTCAACGTATCGAAGATTATCAACGACGACCATACACTCTCGTTTACCGCCTTCGGAGCACCGCAAGCCCACTATCAGCGCAGTGCATACGATCAGCTCACTATCGCCGAATGGCAGCGGGTAGGCAACTATATGAACGGCAATAGCCCATACAAATACAACTCTACATACGGTTTCGACAGCAAAGGACAACGCCGCACTTCGGCATTCAACCAATATCACAAACCTCAGCTTTCGCTCAACTGGAACTGGGATCTCGGTAACCGCAAAAGCCTATCGACTGTAGTATATGCCTCTATCGGACGAGGCAACGGCTATAGCGGACAAGGCGGTTACAACCTGCCGGGTGCTGCCACAAAATATATTTATAGCAATTGGTACGGAGCATCGAACGGTCTGGTGAATAACACATTCCGCAACGACGACGGTACATTCGCTTACGACAAGATAGAGGCTATCAACGCTGCAAGCACCACAGGGTCGCTAATGGCTATGAGCAAAAGCAAAAACTACCACAACTGGTATGGACTTATCTCTACATTTACCTCGCCATTGTCGAAAAACATCGACTTCTACGGCGGTGTCGACTTCCGTTACTACAAAGGCGTACACACCAACGAACTGATAGACCTATACGGAGGTAAATATTTCATCGACGAGGCATCGCGTAAGAACGTAAAAGCAGTGAACAACGCTGCTGCTGCCGACCCCAACTGGAAGATGCAGAAACTCCAAGTAGGCGACGTAGTTTACCGCGACTACGACGGATATGTAGTACAAGAAGGAGCATTCGGACAGGTCGAAGGTAGCTTCTTGGAGAAAGCTCTTACGGCTTTCGTATCGGGTTCGTTGTCGAATACTACCTATTGGCGTTACGACCGTTTCTACTACGATGCTGAGCACGCTCGTTCGAAGACGCTCAACTTCTTGGGATATACCATCAAGGGCGGACTCAACTACAACTTTGCCTCGTATCACAACGTGTTCGTAAATGCCGGCTATATAAGCAGAGCTCCATACTTCTCGGGCGGAGCATTCTTGCAGTCGATAACGTCGAACGAAATCAACAAAGACGCCATAAACGAGAATATATTATCTCTCGAACTCGGCTACGGTTTCCATCATCGTTACCTCAAGGCTACCATCAACGGATATTTTACCAAATGGATGAACAAAACTATGACACGTGCCAACGAATACAGCTATACCGACGCATCGGGAGATATAGTGAACGAACGTGCTATCATCAATATGAGCGGAGTAAACGCCCGCCACATGGGAGTAGAATTGGAGTTGCGGTCGAATCTGACGAACTGGCTCGAGCTATCGGCTATGCTGTCGCTCGGCGACTGGCAGTGGGATAGCAATCCTATCGGATACTACTACAACTCGCTTGGACAGCCCTTGGCAGACCTCAAAGGTACTGTCGCCGATGCTATCGGTAGCGGCAACCACGCTTGGTCGCAGCTCAACCTGAAAGGTATCAAAGTGGGTGGCTCGGCTCAGACCACATACGACTTTGGCGTTACGCTCAGACCCGTAAAAGAGCTTCGACTCGGACTCAATCTCAACGGTATGAGCCGTCTGTTTGCCGACTATACCATAAGCAGCAGCAACCTGATAGTAAACAAGCCTTACGACTTCGCTCAGCCTTGGCAGGTGCCGGGAGCAGCTCTGGTCGACTTCAATGCAAGCTATCGTTTCA
The DNA here is from genome assembly GCA_905372135.1 of Porphyromonadaceae bacterium. GTDB lineage: Bacteria > Bacteroidota > Bacteroidia > Bacteroidales > Paludibacteraceae > F0058. The sequence continues at coordinate 28,188 of CAJPNS010000008.1, forward strand.
AGTTTGCCGGTACTACAGCAGTAATATCGGGCACTTGCCAGAACCTATTAGACCAAGTATATATCGCCGACGCCACCAACGGCAACGACGGTACTTGGCAGACGGCACGCGTCTTTTACGGTTTCGGCAGAACATGGACTACAAAACTCAAAATCAATTTCTAATTAACCGCAAAAACAAAGTATAATAAGATGAAAAACATATTAGGTTTAATAATCGCCGCAACGCTCATCACATTTACAGCGTGCGACTACAACGGCAAAAACTTCCCCGGATACAACAAAGACGTCCCGACCGATATACGTACCGTTGAGTACACTATGACCGACGACGACTACGGCATGGTAGCGAGCAATGCCGGCAATAAGGCTATGGCAAAACAAGAAGGAGTAGAGAAAGCTCTTGCGGCTGTGGCTTCGAAAAAGGCTTTCAACAAACAGATAAAAGCCGATAAGTACGCCCCTGTAGTAGTAGCTTACCGTTTCCCCGTATTCGACGACGGCACTGCCGTAAAGCTCACCTATAAGTATATCGAAGAGGTGCCAAAGCCGCTCTATACCGATACTATTGCAGCAAGCAAGCCATATACGCTCAATAAGAACGACTACGACACCGCCTATACCACAGCATCGGATACGGCTTATTTCAAATCGGTAGCACAAGTAAAGAGCAATATGGGCAAGATACTGAAAGGCAAGTTCCCCGCCGCTACACCCGACTCGATGATACTCGTAACATACGACCTAAAAGTATCGGGAGCAACCGTAACCACTACGGCTCTATGGCGACTTGTTGCGGCTCAATGGTCGGAATATGTCAATGCCTCGGTATACATAATGCAGAAAGCCGATTATACGTCGATGAACTTAAAGTACGACAACTTCTCGGGTACGCAGGCAGATAGCTATTTGCCCGTTTTCCTCAAAAGCAAATATCCCTACATGGCGGCAGACAAAAAGCTCGGTATAGTGTACAAACATTTCAACTCGGGCAAGACCACTATAAAAGTAGACGAATACGTATACGACGGTTCGGTGTGGGCAAAGGTTCCGAACGCTGTGGAAGAGACACATACCGACCAGTTCGTAAAACTCAATGGCAAGTGGGTATACAACCCATCGGTCGCACTCGACCTCTCGGGACAGAGTGCCGAAGTACAGGCTTACTATCAGGCTGCCGTCGACTGGGTATGGGAGAATATTGACCAGCCCGCAGGCTGCTCTGCCAAAGGACAAGGATATGTAACGTCGTTCGGCAATAGCGATTATTACGGCGGTATGACAGCTCGATACAACAACGTCGACCTAAACGTTACCAAAGCTCGCGAACAGACCGCTGCCTCCACTATAGAGGCTATCAAAAACGCCTATCCCGCATCTATGACCGACGAGCAGGTAGAGGCTAAAATGAAGCAACAACTCATCGCCGAACTAAACGGTATGCTGCAGAAGATGCACCCCGACGCTGTACCGGTAGAGGGCATCGATGTAATATACACTATAAAACTGCCTTTCTACCGCAAAAATTCGCACTCAATACAATACAAAGTTACTGCAAAAGGTAAGTTCGAATACGTAGAGGGCTCGTTCAAAGATTTGGGCAAATAAAATTAACTTTTTCATAGGGGCTACTCCCTTTCGGTACACGTGTATCGGAGGGGAGTAGTTTTTTTGCTGTCGTTCCGATGCCTCCTCCGACAAAAAATTAGGGGCTTTTCACTCGGCTAAAAACGATATTTTCGGGCAATTTTCAGCTCCTCCGTAAGAGACTGTATATGAACCCGTTGCGGAACGATATTTTCTTTCAAAAAAAACGTCCTATCGTTTTCACTGAAACGTCCTATCGTTTTTCCCAAAATGTCCTATCGTTTTTCCCAAAATGTCCTATCGTTTTCTCCAAAATGTCCTATCGTTTTTTATCAAAAACAATACTATTATTTTTTTTAAAAAACATCGTTTCTATTGTTTGAATAAAAATTTTTATTACTTTTGCCATCAAAGATATAGATAAAACACCTATAAGAATCGACCTTAGAGAAAACATTAATATTAGTAATAATTTAATCTTTTAATCGTTATGGACTACTCCCTTAATTTACGCAAGATGAACGTAGGAACAATGAAAGGAAAAGAATTGTTCATTGCAAGCCCTGTTTGTCAGAAACAGCGTGTTTCATTCGAGAAACTTTGTGAGCGTATGGCGGAAGATACTACCGTCGGCGAGGCTGATATTGCAGCCGTATTCTACAAGTTTCGTAAGGTACTCAACCAACTTTGTTCGGAGGGTTATATAGTCGATGCTGGACCTCTCGGATCGTTCCGCCCATCGTTTACCTCGAAAGCGGTAGAGAAAGAAGAAGATTTCAAGCCCTCGCTCTGTATCACTAAGACACAAGTGCTCTTCACACCTACGCAGGAATTTCGTCAGTTGAAGAATGTCGAGTTCCATCGCGTAGAAAAGCAAAGCAAAGGTAAAGAGAAAAAGAAAAATTAGGTATACGGATTTACCCGCCAAAACTAGTTAAGCGGATAATATTTTAAAAGTTTGATTTTCATGTTGTGCCAGCCCCTCCGAGAGATTCGGCGGGGTTTGCTGTTTTTTTTCGAGTAGCCGTCTACTTCGTCGCCTCGACTGCTTCGGGTAGATACTTCTGCCTTACGATTTTGAAGTTTGGCTCTCGGTCGAGCAGCCGTTCGTACAGTTTTAGGGCTTCGGCATGCCTGCCCGTCGCTTGGTAACACCTCGCTTCGAGCAAAAGCAGTTTGAGATATATCCAGTTGCGCGACGTCGCCCCCTGCTGCTCTATGACCTCTATGGCACGTCTGTAGTATTTCAGGGCTTGTCGCTTATCGCCGCCGAAGATGGCGGGCGGGTAAAACAACGAATTACCCTTGTCGAAAAGTATGCGCGGGTTGTTCGAAGCTATCGACAGAGCACGGTCTATCAGCTGCCGACTTCGGCGTCCGAGCGTAGGAGCTTTGAGCCGATTGAGCGAGACGGCATAGCTCGTGAAGACACCGCTATAATCGATAGCCTCAGCGTTGTTGGGCTCTTTAGCCAAGACGATAGCGATATAACGTTCGGCTCGAGCGATATTTCGCCCGACGGCATCGTGTTGCTTTTCCTCGGCGAGCATCATCGTATAGCCGTAATAGCAGTGAATGAGGCTCATCAGAGAGGCTATGTTGGTGGTGTCGGTCTGTTGTTCGCAGCGTCGGGTGAGGTTCTCCCAACGTTTTACGTCGTTCAAGATGTATGCCGTGTAGGTTTCGGTCTTCAGGTCGGTCTGTGCGTCGAGTGTGGTCGTTGCCATTGCGATAGCTGCTATCAGTATGTAAAATCTCTGTTTCATCGCTTTGTGTGTATGTTTTATTGATATTTATTTATGAAAAAATGTCTGTATTGTTCGGGTAAAACGATTGTTGTTTTTAGGTAAAATGATTGTTTTTCTTGGGTAAAACGGTTGATGTTTTCTGCTAAAATGATTATTGTTCTTGGGTAAAAAGATTATTGTTTTCTGCTAAAACTCTCGTCGTGCTCACCGCCGAAGCACGTAGTAATGCACTAATCCCATTACTTCCATCGTCAGTGCGATACAGATATGCACGACGACACCTCCCCATATATGCCTCGTCTGGAACGCCAAAGCCCCCAATATATATCCGCCGAATACCGACGAAATAGCCTCCATAAGCGGTTTACCGAAGTGTATCGAACAGTATACCGCCACCATCGGCAACACCGCCGAACGCCCCATTATCACCGCCATTCCTACTACGAGCGTACCGCGGAAGACAAGTTCTGTCATCACGAAATCGAATGCGTAAGCTGCCTCGTACAGCAGCGTGTACTCCCAAGTACTCATCCCAAACACACTCTCGACGTACCAAGGGCGGAACTGCGGATATGCCTCCAAGAAGTCGGCCGTGAACGACGTAAGCACCAGAAACGGTATCATCACCACAAACAACGTCAGATACGCCCCGATATGTCGCGGGTGGCGGGCGATGCCGTATATGCCGTTCACACGGCGGTCTATGGTAAGTTTCAACACCGTAAGCGGCAGCAAAAACACTGCGGCACATTTGAGTTGCGATATTATCGATTTCAAGTACCACATCTCGGTGTGCAGAAGCCCTGCTATACTTAGGTTTCGGTACGAATAAAAGCCTATGGCGAAGCCGTAGAGCAATACGAAAAGTCCGCTCTTGGCGTAGAATCGCGGGTTGCGGAGCGTCCGATAGTCGCGTCGAAGATAGAGTGTCGTCGCTGCCGATACAAGATATACGGCGAGATAAAACAGCGGCATCACCCACCACGACGCCCCCGTCGCGTAAGAGCGTGAGAGTACCTTGCTGTCGAGTCCGAACTCGTAGTTTATCACGAGCAGCACCACGACGAATACCGCCGTGAAGGCGTAGGCACGTCTGTCGAAGTCTTTGCGAACGAAGTCTGCTACTTCCGCCGCCAGCACTCTGAGCGATTTTTTTATGGAGATATGCATAAATAGGGTGTTTAGGGTATCTTTCGGCATATATTACGCAAATATACTTTCCCGAAAATTCTCGGCAAAGGTACGAAAATTACCCATACCCTCAGCCACTGCCACCGCCCCTCATTCCCATACAATTTTGTATCTTTGCATATTGTAATGGTCGTCGATAAAAAGATTAAGCAAGTTTTAGGGTGAAATAAGCAAGGAAAGAATACTACGAATACACAGACGCTAATATACGAAAATGCAAGAAAGATATGTAATAACAACATAAACAATCGTTTTTAGTTCTACCTACTAATCTACATTTCTCTACAAAAAATAAAAAC
>CAJPNS010000009.1 GCA_905372135.1 Porphyromonadaceae bacterium
GCTTACTGCTGCACCTGTAGCTTTTGCCGTTTTTACGATTTTCTCTGCCGACTTATCAACCAAATTGTAGTCGTACGATTTCAGTTTGATTCTGATTTTTTGTTGACTCATAAAATTATTATCATTAAAAAAATTACTACTAATATGCTGAGGTTAAGAGTCATTCGCTAACCTCAACAAATAAAATATTTGTGCCGCAAAGGTAATACATTTTTTTGAGTTACAAATTACTTTTCCGATACGCATAGCAATTTATTGTATACGAAGAAACAAAATTTATTGCTAACTTTGCTCGCACTTTCTATTGATTTGTATTGATAATTAAATAGATAATCAAAAAATGCTTATTTCCAAGATATTAGAAAATGTTTCTGCTAAGAAAAGTTTTAGTAAAGATGTAGAAATCAATAACATATCCGACGATTCGCGTAAAATAGGCAAGGGCGATATGTTTGTTGCCGTATGCGGTGCTGTGGCAGACGGACACGCTTTTGTAGAAACGGCTATCGGTAACGGAGCTATTGCCGTAGTGGTTAATCGTTTGAGTGATGTGCCTTGTTTGGCTAAATATCCCGATATACAGGTAATTGAGGTCGAAGACACAGCAAAAGCTCTCGGCGAGATAGCTGCCAATTTCTACTGTCGCCCGTCGGAGAGCCTCAACCTCGTGGGTATTACGGGCACTAATGGCAAAACTACCACAGCCACACTGCTTTACAAGCTATTCTTGGGAATGGGCTTCGGTGCAGGACTAATCTCCACTATCAAAAACTATATCTGCCTCGAAGAGCGTGAGACTATCAACACCACCCCCAATGTATTGGAGACTAATAGACTGCTTGCTGATATGGTACGTGCAGGCTGCGACTACTGCTTTATGGAAGTATCGTCGCATGCCACTGTACAACAGCGTATTGGAGGGCTGACATTCCGCGGTGCCGTATTCACCAACTTGACGCAAGACCATCTTGATTATCACAAAACTATGGATAATTACCGCGATGCCAAGAAGTTATTCTTCGACCACTTACCACAGACCGCTTTCGCTCTGACGAACGCAGACGACCGCAATGGCAATTTTATGCTACAAAACACCAAAGCTCAGCGATATACCTATTCCACTCGTTCGTTGGCAGACTTCAAGACTAAGATAATCGAAAATACATTCGAAGGGATGACTTTACAGTTGGAGACCAATGTAACCGACAAAGGCAAAGAACGTTACGAGGTATCGACTCCTTTCGTAGGCTCGTTCAATGCACAGAATCTGACTGCCGTTTTCGGAGCGGCAGCCCTCTTGTGCCAAGGTAAAAGCATCGACAACCAAACGATTCTGACCAAACTCAGCGAACTATCGCCCGTATCGGGTAGGTTCGAGGTAATTCGTATGGCGGGCATATCGGCAATAGTAGATTATGCACATACGCCCGATGCCCTAAAAAACGTATTGTCTACCATCAACGATGTAAAAAGCCCCGACAGCAAAGTCGTAACCGTCGTCGGCTGCGGCGGCGACCGCGACAAAACGAAGCGTCCGATAATGGCACAGGAGGCTGCCGCTCAATCGGATACATTGGTGTTGACATCGGACAATCCGCGTACGGAAGACCCACAGAGTATTCTCGACGATATGGTAAAAGGGTTGGACAAAGACAGGCTCGAAGACACGATAGTGATTGTCGACCGCCGCCAGGCAATAAAAACCGCCTGCAAACTGGCAAAAAGCGGTGATATAGTGCTCGTTGCAGGTAAAGGGCACGAAAACTATCAGATTTTCGGCAAAGAAAAGCACCACTTCGACGACAAAGAGGAGGTAATCGCCGCGCTAAGCACTAAGAGATAACGTTTTTTATATCTACAGAATCGTTTATTCGTATTGATTTGTGTACGATTGGGAAAAAATAGTGTATATTTGCAGATAAATTATTAATCAATAGACAAGCAATGTTTAGACAATATAAAGCACATCCATGGCACGGAGTAAGTATAGGCAATCTGTATCCTGAAATCGTTACCGCTTTTGTAGAGATAGTACCCACAGATACAGTTAAATATGAAGTAGATAAAGACAGTGGTTACTTATCGATAGACCGTCCGCAAAAATATTCTAATGTAATACCTGCTTTATATGGCTTTTTGCCACAGACATACTCGGGGCAGCAGGTAGCTGAGTTATGTAATAAGGCACTTGAACGTACTGATATAGTGGGAGATGGTGACCCTGTCGATATTTGTATACTCACCGAAAAAGATATTGTACACGGCGATTTACTTGTAAAGTGCCGTCCGATAGGAGGTTTTCGTCTTCTCGACAACGATGAGGCTGACGATAAACTAATTGCCGTAATGCGAGATGATGCCATATATGGTAAATATTATAGAATACAAGATATTCCTTCACAGATAATCGAGAGGCTCAAACACTACTTCACTACCTACAAAGATATACCCGGTAGCGACAAACGTCGTACTTATCTGGCTGATATATATGATGTTGAGGAGGCTCATGATGTTATACGTCGGGCTATCAACGACTATAAAGAGAATTTCTGGATGATACGATAGTCTGAGAGAGAGACATCTCCTATTTGTTTTCGAGACGTCTTATCTCTTTAGTGAGGCTTTTTACAAGATTTTTCAGATGCTTGAGCGTCTGCTCATACTCTGTGATTGAGGTAACTAATGAAGTTGCTTCGGCGGAATCTTTTTGTAAAACAAATCTCTTACGCTCTGCCATCAGGCGTTTTTCGGTGATATTTATTGAGTCTTGTACCTGTTCCAAACGGTGAAATCCATTGAGTGCGGTACTATCTTGGAAATCATTGTAATCTCTGTAAACTATACTATCCTTTACGAGGAAATTGAATTTAGCTTTGCCGCTTTTGTCTCTATCTGATAATTGTTTATCTTTTCCTGAATTGTAATGCTTTGATTTTTTGAAAGATATTTGTAGCGCTGCCTTACGAATCGAATCTCTATCTTTATTTTTATCGTCGGATTCGACTCTATTGTACTTGAACGTGTATACCGCTACTTTGCCGGTAGGTAGGTATCTGTCCGATGCAAAATAACCTATCCCTTGGCGTTCGTCGACTACAAGAAGATAATCGTTTGCAGGCGAATTGAATGGCATACCTATATTACGTGGCTTCAGAAACACTCCTTCGGGGTTGGTGCTCGATACGAAAATATCGTACCCTCCCAAATTGTCGTGTATAGTATTGGATGCGAAATATATAGTAACTCCATCGGGTAGCATGAAAGGGAAGTTTTCATCGTAAGGAGTATTAATATCGCCCTTAAGAGCGGTAGCATCGCTCCAGCCCGAAAGATATCTGTTGCTGCGATATAGGTCGAGACCTGTATGTATATTTTTGTTTGTCAGTATCTTCATGTCCTTTTTGCCCGACATAAATTCAATCGTCGGTATTGAGTCGCTGCCGTCGGAGTCTGTCGTAGTAATATATCCCGTATTTGAATTTTGTCGATAGGCTTCCAGCAATTTATTCTTGTCTACTATTGCACTGTCTATGAATACTATATCGTTAGGATTATATCCGTTGAGTAATCGCTCTCCTGTTTTGGCTCTAGCCAGTAGAAGATTGGCGTCTTGTTTCGCTTCGGAAGATACATTTTTGTCTTCTACCATACCTTCAAGTAGTTGTATGGCAGCAGTAAACCGATATGTATGGAAATATGCCTTTGCAAGCAACAATTTTGAATCGTTATTTGGTGTGTATGCTATTTTTGTGGTTTTAAAGTTCTTGTTTATCACTACTTTGAGATGTGGTATTGCCTCTTCGTATCTTCTACTTCGACACAATGCAATACCCGCAAAATAGTTAGCTTCGGCGTCGGCGGGTTTCTTCTTCAAAATACTTGTGAATACGGCTAACGACTCCTTTGTCTTATCTGAGTTTAGGAGCTCTATGCCTTTCGATATAGTAGTCTGTGCAGTAATGTCGACTATCGATATGGCTATTATACAGATGATTAGCGATATTCTTTTCATTGGTAAAAATATCAAAACTCCAATTGCAAACCGTCTTCTGCCAAAATAGTATTTTCGAAGATACTCTTAGCCTCTTTCAGAAAAGGTTTTTTATCACGATATCGTGCCGAGAAATGCCCTAATATCAGTTGCTTCACATTTGCTTTTCGGGCTATCTGAGCCGCTTGTAAAGCGGTGGTGTGTAGTGTCTCTTTTGCTCTCTGTCTGTCGTCGTCGACGAATGTCGATTCGTGAAACAATATATCTGCCTCAGCTATTTGATTTATAATCTTTTCGGTATACAGCGTGTCGGATATGTAGGCGTATTTTCTTATCGGATCGGCCGGAGTGGTGAGGCGTTCGTTCGGTACGATAAATCCCTCTTTATCAACGGAATCTGCACCTTGCTTGATGGCTTTTAGGTCTTTTATAGGAATGTCGAATGCCTCTATCATAGATTTTATTAGATGGCGTTCGCCTTGCTGTTCTTCGAACAGAAAGCCACACGTCGGAACACGGTGTTTGAGTGGAATAGTAGATACTTTCAGTCCTTTATCTTCGTATATTACTGCTTTCTGATTGGGATTTATATCGTGAAATACCACGTTAAACGAGTCGTCGTCGGAGAAGTATTTTAGCATTGGTGATATTATCTCTTTCAGGTCTTTATAAGCATATATATTAAGGTCGGTCTTTCTTCCGAGCATAGCAAGTGTGGAAATAAGCCCCATAAGACCTATGCAGTGGTCTGAGTGTAAATGAGATATGAAGATGTTATCGAGGCGTGACAGATTTACTTTATACTGATTTAGCTTTATTTGAGCACCTTCGCCACAGTCGATCATATAGCGTCTGCCTCGCAGTTCAAATACTTGCGAAGCATGAAAATTGTTTTTCGTGGGTAGAGCCGAACCACTACCCAATATTGTCAGTTTTATTTTTTCCAAAACAATATCGCTCGTACATTTTCCTCAGCAGTGAGGCTTATTTTTTTTGTACCAAAACCCACGCATCTGCGAATTTATCGGATATTTCCGATATCTTGGCTTTGGCTTCATTGTATGTCTTATACGATATTAGTATTACGCGAAACATACCTTTTTCGTTGATTACGATTATGGGATTGTATTCGTCGGACTGTTCGTTTTTGAGTTTTATGGCATTTTGTTTTTGTGTGAAACTACCGATTACTACGTTGTAGGTGCTGAGCCTGTCTTCGTCGTTGGCTTCGTCGGCTTTGAATGTCTCTTCGCGTAAGGCTTGTTTTACACCGTCTTGAGTTGGGGCTTCTACTACTTTGTATGCACCCGGAGCACGTTTTACTTTGCACGAAGTAGCCGAAAGTGCTGCAATACAAACGATAAATAATGCAATTATGTGTCTGTTCATAAGTTTTTTATTTTTATTGACGATGATATTATTGTTTTATAATCAATCTGTTAGCTGTTTAGAAAAAACCGGAATGTATCCGATAACAATTTCTACAATGCAAAGATACATATTTTTTTCGGGAGAGACTACTTTTTTCTCTAAGTATAAATTATAGATTGAATTATTTTGTTTATATTTGCATATCCGATTTTTTAGGTTGGAAAACGACTATAAATGAAGGGTATTCATCATAAAACACATATAATTTTGTATTATGGCTAATTTATTTTTAAAGAAGATTTTTGGGGTTCTACAAAGCACACAAAAAGTAGAAGCGAGAGACAATCAGCTACTTACAGATCTTATTCATTACAAAAGGTTTGAGGGATCGGAAGAGTATGCCGAATACAAGCGGCTGTTTGGTTTGGTTAATTCTCCTGAATTTAAAGAGAGACGCAAGAACAGAAAAAAACAGACTGCAGAGCAGTTGATGGCAGACAACGATTTAGAGGCAAAGTTTAGGCGAATAGCTGACTCTGAAGACTGTAAATTTTTCCTTTCGACCAATCCTCGAAAATTCAGACGTATCGAAAATCTCGTCGTTTACAAAAAAGATAACTTCGAATATAAAAATTTAGATGATAGTCCTTGGAAAGCAGGATTTTACTACGCTAATCCGAAGTTGCTCGCCGTTCATTCGTTATCGAATGAGTTACAGGCCAATATGGGAGGAAAGAATGTAGTTTTTAATCATGGTTTGTCTATTCTTACCAAGAAGGCTCAAGTAAATGCTACCGCTTGGGGTCCCAAAAGAGGTTTCGAAGAGCGAGAATTTCAATATACATCCGATGTGGTAAACGGATGTGGCTTAGTGACAGAAGAATACTGCGGTATCAGGATAAAAATGCGTTGTTCGGGTAAAGTCAATCACGCTTTTTGGCTTTCGTCGGGCGAAAAGATACCACAGATAAATGTGGCTCTGATAAAGGGTAAGACTATCGAAATGGGTGTATACGATGCTCGTGGAGACTACTATTATACCAGAGTAAAGGGATTGAATCCCAGCAAATATTATATATACTCTATATATCAGAAAGATGGCAAACTTATATGGAAAATCAATAATATAACCGTATTTAAGACGAAGAATATTATTTCAGGTCGTAGATTTTTCCCTTGCCTTAGCTCTTTCATTCCCGATACTCAGAAAAATCCATCGGAAGGAAGGTTCGACGTAGAATGGATAGAAGTATATAGATAAGCAGATTGCGTATAAAAGATGAAGTTGTTTGTATCTCTTGGTAGTAATATTGGGGATAAACAGCAAAATATAGAAAGGGCTATCGCTCTTATCGATGACAAAATAGGCTCAGTAGTAAAAAAATCGAGTTTTTACACTACTGAGCCTGTTGGTTTTACGTCGGACAACAATTTTATTAATGCGGCGATAGAGGTAAAAACCGATTTGCCTATTTACCGAATACTGAAAATAACACAAAAAATAGAGCGTCTGATGGGGCGTACTCAAAAATCGTTTAAAGGTGTATATCACGATAGAGTAATTGATATAGATATACTTATGTACGGTAATAAGGAAATACATTCGGCACGCCTTACAGTTCCTCACCCACGTATGTACGAACGAGATTTCGTGATGCAGCCTTTTAGAGAGATAACAAACAAAAAATGAAAAAGCCTTGATAAACAGGGCTTTGGGTTTAGTGATCCGGAAGGGATATTTGTCTTTTAGCGTATAGATATCTTTTTTTTTCCCCTGAATACTACATACACATACACTCAGGCGGAGGGAAATGTGATTTGTCCACAATTTATACATACTGAGTTTTTTATCGAAAGGATTTTTTCGTTTCCCCTTTGTAGTACTTGCACTGCTTTATAAAGTCATTTCAGACCATATTTTAAAAGGTTGGTTATAGGTTACATTACTGCCTTTGAAAGAGTCTCCTTTATAAAGGCGTTGAGCGATATACCTGCACTCTGAGCCAAATAAGCTATTTTTGTATGCAACTCAGCGGGAATACGTATATTGAAGTTGCCACTATAAGACTTATGCATAGGTATATTATGTTCCTTGCAGTGAGCTATATAGTCATCTACACCATTCTGAAAATCCTCTTTAAGTTCAGAGAGTGTGTTTCCTTCGTATGTTATCATTGTTTTAGCGTCGAGCCCCAAAACTTTACCATATAGGGTATTGTCTTCGAGCTCAGCCTCTATGCTCCCAATAAATCCCTTATAACGAAGTGTTTCCATTTTTATATTAATTGATTGTTTATCAGATAATTCAATATGTCTTTCAGTGCCTTTTCTTTTATAATACTTGATGGGTGCGGTTTATGAGCCAGATATTGCATTTGTAGTTTTTCATTGTAAAATTTTACACGTGAACCAGAAGTCTTTCCTTTGTTTTCAACTTCAAAACCTAAGTAAGAAAATAAAGTTTTTAACTCGTCGAAGGTAAAATCCTTTGGTAGTCTGTGTATCTTCTTTATAAGTTTTTCTTTTTGGCTCATAAAAAATATTGTACCAATATTCAGTTGCAAAGATAACACTTTTTTTGATACTATGATAATACAGATAAGAAAGACATCAATTGTAGATTCAACAAGCAAAGTTGTAAAAAAGCGAAAAAAGGAGATTGGAATAAAAGCGACTTTCGCGGTCTTTGGTTTAATAAATATTGAATGCCGATGAATTTATTGTGATACAATTGTTTATGGTTTATTGTCTTGGGTGTATATTGTCTGATAAGTTTATTTGTGTTCTCAGCAGAGCAGAGATTTGGGGAATGCGTAAAAAAATAGGTTACTTATTTACCAAGTAGCCTACTTTCGTGTGCCTTACCTGTGATATTGCAGATACACAGCGTTTTAGTGATCCGGAAGGGATTCGAACCCCTGACCCACAGCTTAGAAGGCTGTTGCTCTATCCAGCTGAGCTACCGGACCCCAAAATCATTTTTAAGCAAAAAAATCGCGCAAAAGTAATACTTTTATCGAATGTACGCAAGTATATTTTCGAATTTATTGCGATATAGAGGTTGCAGTAAGAGATATAATGCCATCTATTTAGTTGATAACAAGTATCTTCACTATTCCGTGTTTGGAGTTGTCTTTTGTATTGCAGATAGCTAAATATACTCCGGAGGCAACACGTTTGCCGTCGATTCCTTTTGCGTTCCACACCGCCATACCTCCTCGAGCAAATGTTTCGAATACCAAATTGCCTGCTGCATCGGTAATTTTTACAACGGTATTTTCTGCGAGTCCTTTTATAGCGACTTCGCCGTGATAATCGGGGCGAACGGGATTTGGAAATGCGTGTATCGAATCGAACGATCGACTGGCTGCGACAGCCTCACCTTGGTACGATATAAGACCGTTGTTTGTACCAAAATAAACTTCGCCGGTGACATTATTGACAGCTATAGTACGCACAAAATCACTTAGTAACGGTGAGTTGGCTGTGGTAAAGTGTAGTATGGTCTCGGTACCGTCTTCGTTCATCAGATAGACTCCCGAATTTTGAGTTGCTATCCATTTATTGTTGTTGCCGTCTATGGCTATGTCCAATACTGTCTCATTACCAAGCAGATAGTCGGCGCCGTTGTTGTTGCTTCTCGGTATTTTAATACGTTGGCAGCGATAGTTTGGTTTGAACACATTGTGTGGAGAGGGCATTATAAAAGGACCTGATGTAGAGCCTATCCATAGCGAACCGGTTATAGGGTCTTGTACGCCACACATCAAGTGATTGGGAACGAATATTTTACCGTCTTGGTCTATGAACTGCGATGTAGAGAAAATTTCGTCGTCGGCGCTATTGTTTAATGTGCCATTGTCGTTTACGGCTACGAATTTGGTATTTCCGCGTGCCACTACAAGATACTTGATATTCTCTTTCTGTGAGTCTACCAAAAGGTCTGAGGGTGTCCATACGTCGCTCGACGATGTTATAGGCAGAGGATAAATGTCGTATTGCTCGTTATTTATATTGTTGTCGGCATATTTTATAAAAGATGGTGTTTCGGGGTTCGATAACCACAGTCGTCGTTTTTTATCGAAACAGACGTTGCCTATCCGATAGTCGTACAATGTTCCCGTGTTGTCGGCTCTGTATCGTTTGTGAGGCATATTCTGTCTGAACTCAAAAAGCCCTGTACCCCAAGATGCAATGAAAAAATGATTGTTGTCTTTTGGGTCTATCGTGATATCTATAAAGTCGCGAACGAGCGATTGGAAACGGAATTCCAAGTATGAGGTCGACAGATTGTTCCATACATTGTTTTCGTATATTGTAAGGCTTCCGCCTTTGTTGTTTGGAGTGTCCCATCTGCCTCCCGGTACGATAAATACTTTATTACCAATTATTTTGATACGCCATATATCGTTTACTATAGGTCCGTCGGGTTTGTAATATATTTGGTCTGATAAGTCAGATACCGATATTCCTAATATTCCATTTTCGTATGAGGCCACCCATATTTTTTTGCTTTTGGGGTCGTATTCAGCCATTTGAGGCTGGAAATCAAATTCTATTTTGCGGTCGTACTGTATGGATTTTTCTTTTATCACGATCAGATGGTCGTTGCTTGGGTAGATGTCTATAATGTCGCTATACAGACCTTCTGTCCAAGTATTGTTGGAGTAAACACTCACTTTACCCGACGACTGCAATAAGTACAACTTCGATTTGTGATTCAATATCTTTTTATTGTCTCCTATAGGCTTGTTTGTGATAGTATCCCAGTTTGCTAAGTTGGCAAGATTCACGCCTCTTACGGGGGCTTTGTATATCTTGTCTTTCGTAGCTACGAAAAAGCTATCGCCTATGGCTTCTACGGACAATGTATTGATATATATGCCGTTATTGTCTTTGAAATAATATGTGTCATTTATTTCGTAGGCATTGATATCTACTTTGATGATACCCAGAGGCATAGCAAGATACAGGTATTTGTCGAAATATAGGCAGTCGTTTATTACTTTATCGACAGTAATATTTTTATTGTAAACATCGGGGATATTGACTATATCGCCATTTTCGTACATTAGGTCGATATTGCCGTTTTTGTAGCCTATCACAATTAATTTTTTTTCGGCAATATACGATATATGATGTATGTTGTTGTCTGAGAGTCCTGTAATCTTCGAATAAGTCTCTATCAGATTGTCTGTCTTATCGACGGAATACAGTGAACCGCTGCTGAGGGCGAATACTTTATCGTTGGTTACAGCGATGTGTGTAGTAGCATTGTACGAAAAGTGTGTACGCCATTGTCCTATGCCTACGCCCATCTGAGCCGATAAACCGACCGAAACGACAAGCGACATCACGGTCGATAAGAGTTTGAGACAGTTCATTTCTTTCATTTTCATACAACAATCAATCATTTAAAACTCTGAGCATCGAACAATCTCTTATAATGCCCATTGAGACCGAGCAGTTCTTCGTGAGTGCCGCGTTCTACTATCTCGCCGTCGTTGAGCACACATATAAGGTCGGCATTCTGTATGGTACTCAGGCGGTGTGCTACTACTATCGAAGTACGGTTTTTCATCAGACTGTCGAGAGCACTCTGCACAAGCCGCTCAGACTGTGTATCGAGAGCCGATGTAGCTTCGTCGAGTATCATTATCGGAGGGTTTTTCAGCACGGCACGGGCTATACAGACTCTCTGCCGCTGCCCTCCCGACAGACGACCGCCTCGGTCGCCGATATTTGTCTGGTATCCGTGCTCGGTAGCCATTATGAAGTCGTGAGCATTAGCAATACGGGCTGCCTCCTCTATCTGTTCGCGAGTAGCATTCTCTACACCGAATGTTATATTGTTTTCGAACGTATCGTTGAAAAGTATCGCCTCCTGATTGACATTGCCCATAAGAGAGCGTAAGTCGAAGACATTCAGAGTCTTTATATTCTTACCGTCTATCAGTATATCGCCTTTGGTAACATCGTAGAAGCGAGGTATAAGGTCGACAAATGTCGATTTGCCCGAACCCGAATGTCCGACCAGAGCGACGGTCTGTCCTTTCTTGATAGCAAGGTTGATATCACGTAATACCCACGCCTCACCATAGCGAAACCACACGTTACGAAACTCTATGTCGGAGTCGAACGTCTTTATCGGTATATCGCCCTCGGCAGTAATGGTATTGACGGTATTAAGAACGTCGTCGACCCGCTCCAGAGAGGCAACTCCCTTCTGAATGCTGTACGATGCTTTCGACAAATCTTTGAACGGTGGCACAAGGCTGTAAAACACTATCAGATAGTAGATAAACGCAGGGGCATCGAGCGAACTCGATTTGTCGAGAATCAACATACCGCCATATAGCAGCAATACGCAGATAACAATAGTTCCCAGAAACTCGCTCAAAGGATGTGCCAGCAGATGACGACGATTGATTCTACCGAATGTGCTGCGTATCTGGTCGTTGATTTTGGCAAACCTGCCTATGAGCTTATTTTCGGCATTGAAAGCCTTCACGATACGTATGCCTCCGAGCGTCTCCTCTATCTGCGATAGCATCGAGCCCATCTGTTGCTGACCCGTGAGTGAGTTTTTTCTTAGGTTTCGCCCCAGATTGCCTATGAACCAGCCACTTATAGGTAGTAGAATGATAACGAATAGCGTGAGTTTCCAGCTGGTAGTAAACAGCACAAACACATATACCAATATCAGCAGAGGATTTTTAAATATTATCTCGAGCGAACTCATTATAGAACTCTCTATTTCATTGACATCGCCCATCATACGGCTCATTATATCGCCTTTGCGTTCTTCGTTGAAGTAACCTATGGGCAGTTCTGTTATTTTGCGGTATATTTTGTTTCGTATATCGCGTTGTACGCCCGTCCTTACAGGGACAAGCATAGCCCCCGCAAGAAACTCGGAACCCGTTTTCAGCAACGTCATAGACACCAAAAAGCCTGCAAGCATACACAGAGCCACAAACTCGCCATTGACGGCAATAAGATTCTCGACATAATGCATTGCATTGTTTTTCAACGAATAGACAATATTATTGATAGACGACCAGTCCCAACCTACAAAAGAGTGACTCTCTGCATTTACTTTGAATATTATCTGCAAGATAGGTATAATAGCAGCAAAAGAGAAGAGATTAAATATGGTACTTAGGAAGTTAAAAATAAACGTAAACACTACATACCGTTTATATGATGGAATGAAGCGTTTGAGAAGTACGAATAGATTTTTCATCTAAAGACTGATATTCTGTGTTTTTTTGATATTAGGTTTTGTCGATTGTTAGTTGCTTACTTCCGACAAGAATTTTATACGGAGTAGTCGTACCTCTTCTCGAGTGTATTCGTTCTCTCCGAGGTGGTCGATTGCGGCATCGATATCGTCTGTTTCGGCGTGGTTTTTGAAATAGTCGAAAGCTTCGTCTATCATCTCTTTGTCCATCACTTCGTTGACGAAATAGTCTATATTGATTTTTGTCCCCGAAAATACGATTGCATCGATTTCGTCGAGCAATTCGGAAAACTCTATCCCTTTCGATATTGCTAAGTCGTCGAGGTCTACTTTTCGGTCGATAGCCTGAATGATTTCTAATTTTAGTTTCGACTTATTGGCTATAGTTTTGATTCTTAGGTCTTCGGGGCGAATGATGTCGTTTTCTTCCACATATTTTGCAATAACATCAATAAACTCTTGTCCGAAGTTTTTTGCCTTACCTGCACCTACGCCCGGTACGTTTTGCAGTTCGTCGAGTGTGATGGGATATGTCGTACACATAGCCTCCAACGATGGGTCTTGGAATATGGCAAATGGCGGTAGATTAAGCTTTTTAGAGTATTTTTTTCTCAAATCTTTCAGTATGGAGAATAGTGCGGCATCTAAAGCCGACGAGCCGCCACCTTTTGCTATCGGGTCGCCGTCGTCGCTATCGCTGAAGTCTTCTCCTTCGGCTATCATAAATTTGTGTGGCTTAGCTAAAAATTCTTTTCCCAACTTGCTGATTTTCAGTATGCCGTAGTTTTCTATTTTCTTCGTAAGATATCCATCTACAATCGCCTGTCTGATAACCGGTTGTAAGAGTTTTATCTCTTTTTCGTCGGTTACCGAGCCAAAAAGCTCGAGGTCTTCGAAACGGTAGGCGTCTGTCTCTATATTCTCTCTTCCCATAAGAATATCGGTAATTACCTCGGCTTTGAACTTTCCGCCCAGAGTAGATACCAATTCCAATACAGCACACAATAAATCTTTTACGTCTATCATATTTTTAGGATGCAAACAGTTATCACAATTACAACAATTATCAACATTATATTCTTCACCGAAGTAGTGAAGTAGCATTTTGCGCCTACAAATCGACCCTTCGGCATAAGAGGCGGCTTCCAATAGAAGTTGTTTGCCGGTCTCTTGCTCGGCTATCGGTTTGCCTTGCATGAATTTTTCAAGTTTTTGGAGGTCTTTCCTATTGTAAAACAATATACAATTACCTTCGCCGCCGTCTCTACCGGCTCTACCCGTCTCTTGATAGTAACCTTCGAGGCTTTTGGGTATGTCGTTGTGTATCACATAGCGAACGTCGGGCTTGTCGATACCCATACCGAACGCGATAGTAGCCACTATCACGTCGCACTTTTCCATAAGGAAAAAGTCCTGATTTTGACTCCTGACGGCAGGGTCTAAGCCTGCGTGATAGGGTAGTGCCGATATACCATTGATACAGAACGATTCGGCAAGCTCTTCTACTCGCTTACGACTCAGACAATATACAATACCCGACTTGTTGCCCTGACTTTTGATATATTTTATAATGTCTTTTTCAACGTTTTGCGTCTTCGGGCGAACCTCGTAATATAAGTTTTCGCGGTTGAAAGAAGATTTAAATACCGTAGCGTCCTTTAGACCAAGAGTTTTCTGTATGTCTTGTTGTACTTTCGGAGTAGCCGTTGCGGTGAGAGCTATGATAGGTGCTTCGCCTATACGATTGATTATATCTCGTATACGTCTGTATTCGGGTCGGAAGTCGTGCCCCCATTCGGAGATACAATGTGCCTCGTCGATAGCGTATAGCGATATTTTTATATTACGTAGAAACTCTACATTTTCCTCTTTTGCAAGTGATTCGGGAGCAACATATAGCAGTTTTGTCTTACCCGAGAGTACATCTGCCTTTACCTCTTCGATTTGGTCTTTTTTCAGCGATGAGTTTAGAAAATGAGCGATAGAGGCAAATTCCGAGAATGTACGTATGGCATCTACCTGATTTTTCATTAGAGCTATAAGAGGCGATACGACAATAGCCAAACCATCGAGCAACTGTGCCGGCAGCTGATAGCAAAGCGACTTACCCCCACCGGTAGGCATAAGGACGAAAGTGTCTTTGCCTGCAAGCACGTTGTTTATAATGGCTTCCTGATTGCCTTTGAAGGTATCGAAACCAAACTTCTTTTTTAACTCCTCAGATAAAATCAATTTTAGTATTATTTTTTTGTTCGTGCCGACGCCTTATCGGCGCGAAATTTTATACAAATGTACTACATATTTGTTTCCTGATGGCAAAGTTAGGAATAAATTTTTTTCTGCTTATAAAAAAGCATTTCGTATTTGCATCAATTGCGAGAAAAATAACGGATAGCGATGTGATGTATTGTCTATACGGACAATATTGTGGGATAGTGCAGAAGTCAGAATTTATACCTAATTTTGCTCAAAAATTTGACGAAGCACAAACCTGCCTAATTTCGAACCATTGATTGAGGCAAAAAAGGCTTGGAGCTTATCTTTTTAAAATCAATAATATACTGTAAATATGAAAGTATCATTAATACAACAAACTTACTTTGGCGATAGGGATAAAAATATCGCCAAACTCACCGAAAATATCCGTAAATGTGCTGCGGAAGGAGCTGATTTAGTAGTGCTTAGCGAGTTGCACAATTCATTGTATTTCTGTCAGACCGAAAATGTCGACAATTTCGACCTCGCAGAGCCGATAGACGGATATTCGGCTCGATATTTCGGTAGTCTGGCACGTGAGTTGAGTGTGGTGATATTGATATCTATCTTCGAGCGACGTACTAACGGTCTGTATCACAATACTGCCATAGTGCTCGAGAAAGACGGTTCTGTAGCAGGTATATATCGCAAGATGCATATCCCCGACGACCCGGCTTTTTACGAAAAATTCTACTTTACGCCGGGCGACCTTGGTTTCGAACCCATAAAAACATCTGTCGGCAATCTCGGAGTACTTATCTGTTGGGACCAATGGTATCCCGAGGCAGCCAGAATAATGGCTTTAAACGGAGCAGGCATATTGATATATCCCACTGCTATAGGATGGGATATCGAAGATACCGACGAAGAACAGACGCGACAACTCGAGGCATGGATAGCCGTACAACGCGGACACGCAGTAGCGAATAATCTACCTGTAATATCTTGTAACAGAACAGGCTATGAGCTATCCGAAGATGGGCACAATGGTATAAAATTCTGGGGACACTCATTCGTATTCGGAGCGCAAGGCGAGGTTATTGCCCAAGCCGACGAAACCGAATGTAATATAGTAGTAGACGTGGATATGGCTCGTACCGAACGACTTAGGAGGATTTGGCCATTTTTCAGAGACCGCCGTATAGATGCTTTTGCAGAAATTACTAAAAGGTGGGGTAAGTAACACATTATAAAAATATTAATACGATTATGCAAGTACAAATAGTTAATAAATCACATCACGAACTGCCGCAGTATGCCACGGAAATGTCTGCCGGACTCGACCTTAGAGCCAATCTGTCGGAACCCGTAATACTCAAACCACTGCACAGGGCATTGATACCTACCGGATTATATATTGCTCTTCCGCAAGGCTATGAGGCTCAGATACGTCCTCGAAGCGGGTTGGCTATAAAACGAGGCATAACAGTACTAAATTCGCCCGGTACGATCGATGCCGATTATCGTGGAGAGATATGTGTGATATTGGTGAATCTCTCTGAGAATGAGTTTGTTGTCGAAGATGGAGAGCGTATCTGTCAGATGGTGATAGCTCGTCACGAACAGGTTGATTGGCAGCCGGTAGAGCAGCTCGACCCGACAGAGCGAGGCGAAGGCGGTTTCGGGCATACGGGGGTAAAGTAATTGAAATGTTCGATCTATGGGCAAATCGCTGAATATCAAGGATTGGCTTAACGACTTTATATCAATCATATATCCCAATTGTTGTATTTGTTGTGGGAAAAATCTGATAAAAGGCGAAGAGTCGATATGTATGGGCTGTTTGCTGCAACTTCCTAAGACTCACTTTCATCTGCTTCCCGACAATATTCTCGAAAAGAAATTTTGGGGCAAAGCCGATATCGAAAGGGTAAGTTCGTTCCTATATTATTCA
Source organism: Porphyromonadaceae bacterium (assembly GCA_905372135.1). Classification (GTDB taxonomy): domain Bacteria; phylum Bacteroidota; class Bacteroidia; order Bacteroidales; family Paludibacteraceae; genus F0058. Next base: position 16,756 of record CAJPNS010000009.1, read on the forward strand.
AAAAAATCGGCGATACAGACTATACTCGAAAAGCTCAAATACAGCGGACAAAAAGAGATAGGCGTGGTATTAGGCAAATACGCAGCTTCAGACATACTCGATAGCGACTTTGTAAAGTCGGTAGACTTTATCGTGCCTGTGCCCCTTCATAAGAAAAAGTTAGCCAAACGCGGATACAATCAAAGTTTGTGTATAGCGCAGGGAATGTCTGAAATACTGCACATTCCGATATCTGATGGAAATCTGTTTCGTGCGATAGAGAATCCCACTCAGACCAAGAAATCGACCTACGAGCGTTGGGAAAATACGAAAGGAATATTCGACGTAAATGATGGTAGTATATTCGACAACAAACACTTAATGCTCGTAGACGATGTACTTACGACAGGCTCTACTCTGATAGCTTGTGCCGATGCCATAAAAGCCAAAAGCAACGCCAAAATATCCGTGTTTACTATAGCTTGTGCTTAGATATCAGGCAAGTAACAACTTAGTGAGAAGTACATTGATACCAAGTACAAAAACCGATGAGTTTACCACAGCGTTGGTAGATGCCTTACCTACGTCTAATGCTCCGCCGTATGCATAATATCCGTAAAATGCAGATATCGAAGCTATTATAAAACCGAAGAAAAACGATTTTATTATCGAATATGTAAAGTAGTATGGCACAAACGCATACTGAATACCATAGAGGAAGTCGGAGATTGTAATCATATCGGTAAAAAGAGCAACGATACAGCCGCCGGCTAATCCGCAAAAGACACTAAGTGTTACCAACATAGGCATACAAATCATAAGACCTACGACCTTGGGTAAGATAAGGTAATTTGCCGAATTTACTCCCATTATATCAAGAGCATCAATCTGTTCGGTGATTCTCATAGTGCCGAGCTCGGAGGCAATATTTGATCCCACTTTACCGGCAAGCAAAAGACTCATAATCGTCGATGAAAACTCAAGTAGCAGAGTATCACGCAATACCAGACCCGTACTATATCTTGGAAGCATAGGATTTTCGGTATTCATTACGGTTTGCATTGTCATAATCATACCCATAAAAACAGATATAAGCACTATAATACCTACGGTATTGATACCGAGTTTCTCCATTTCTACCGGTAGACTTCGACTAAATACTCGCCAATTGTCGGGGCGTGTAAACGTTTTTTGCATCAGGCGTATATATCGGCCGGTCGTGCTAAGCATTTTCTCTATCATATTTCGCTGAAAAAATAAAAACAGAAGCAAAAGTACAAAATTATTTATTGTCGTGAGTGCAACTTTTTATTTAGCCTTTCGTTGCGTTGCCTCGTTAAGGCGAATCAACGTATTGATTATAAATCGTATTTAGGGTAACGACAGCAATATTAGTATTGATATCGATATGTAATCGATTGTAAATAAGGTAGCTGAAATTGATATAAATACAAGTATCCGACAAAGGAGAAACAAATAATATTATATTACTTTTGCAATATCGAAAAACAAATATCATACAAGTAAAAGATGAGTCGTAAGAAACAGAATAAGAAAGAGATACTTTATAATAAGATATCCGAAATCTTCCGCAACAATCCCACTAAGTCGTTCAACTACAAGCAAATATCGCACGCTATCGGTTTCGAAAAAAAAGAGCATAAGAGCTTGGTCGACAATGCATTGATCGATATGTGCGAACAAAAGATATTGAGGCAGGTAGCTAAGGGGAAGTTCGTAGCGAATATAAAGGCGAGCTATATCGTGGGCACAATAGACCGTCAGAGCGTGGCACACAAAACGTATCTGATACCCGACGATGGTAGTGAGCAGGTATTCATTGCCGAGCGTTCGATGAATCGTGCTCTCAATGGCGACCGCGTAAAAGTAATGCTTTATCCTCTGCGTAAGAAGAAAGAGTTGGAAGGCGAAGTCGTGGAGATAATCAAACGTGCACGAGAACAATTTGTCGGTATCGTCGATAGCAAACACGGCGTTATGATACTAAAAGCCAGCAATAAACAGCTGCCAATGAATATCATAATACCTCCCGATAAAACGAAAGGAGCAAAAAACGGACAGAAATGTATCGCTTCGATAACTTATTGGGGCGATAAACACGAGAATCCTATCGGAGAAATAATTGATATACTTGGTGATACGGGCGATAACAATACCGAAATGCACGCTATATTGGCAGAATTTGGTCTGCCATATTCTTACCCGCAAAATCTTGAGGAAGAGGCTAATAAGATACCCGAACAGATAAGCGAAGAAGAGATAAGTCGCCGTATCGACTTCCGCGACACGCCCACATTTACTATCGACCCTGCCGATGCCAAAGACTTCGACGACGCCCTATCGCTCAGGCAAGTAGAGGAGGGAGTGTGGGAAGTGGGAGTACATATAGCCGATGTAACATATTTCGTAGAGCAGGGTAGCGATATCGACAAAGAAGCCTTGAAACGAGCTACTTCCGTATATTTGGTAGACCGCACCGTACCTATGCTTCCCGAACATATAAGTAATTTCATTTGTTCGCTACGTCCCGACGAAGAAAAACTTACATATTCATGTATATTTAAATTGAACAATGATGCGGAAGTGCTTGATTATAAGATAGCTCGTACCGTAATTCGCTCCGATAGGCGTTTCACTTACGAAGAGGCGCAGGAAATAATAGAGACAGGAAAAGGCGATTTTGCTATGGAGGTACTGACTCTTAATGATTTAGCCAAGAAGTTGAGAGATAGGCGATTCGCTTCGGGGGCTATCGCTTTCGAACGCTCGGAAGTGAGATTTGAAATCGACGAAAAAGGTAGACCTATAAATGTAATATTCAAAGAATCAAAGGATAGCAATAGGTTGATAGAAGAGTTTATGTTACTTGCCAATCGGTACGTGGCGCAACATATCGGAATGCCTAAAAACAAACAGAAACCCAAAACATTTGTATATCGTATCCACGATGTACCGAATACTGAGAAGTTGCTCAACTTCGCTACGTTTATCAAAAAGTTTGGTTATAAGATAAAGACCGAAGGTAAAAATACCACCGTATCTGCCTCTATCAATCGTCTTCTCGACTCTATCGAGGGCAAAAAGGAGCAAAATATGATAGAATCGCTCGCCATTCGTTCGATGGCCAAAGCCGTATATTCTACCGACAATATAGGGCATTACGGACTGGCTATGAAGTATTATACTCACTTCACATCGCCTATTCGCCGCTATCCCGATATGACTGTGCATCGCTTGCTTACACGATATGCCGACTCCAAAACTTCGCAAACGATAGACTCCACCGACTACGATGGTATTTGCAAGCATTCGTCTGATATGGAGCAACTTGCAGCACAAGCCGAGCGTGCATCTATCAAATACAAGCAGATAGAGTTTATGGCAGACAAGATAGGTAAGGTATACGACGGTGTAATATCGGGTATAAGTACGTGGGGAATATATGTGGAAATAAAAGAGAATAAATGCGAGGGAATGATATATATACGTGATTTAGAAGACGATATTTATGTCTACGACGAAAAGAATTATTGTATCGTGGGTAGGCGCACCAAGAAGAAATATCAGATTGGCGACGATGTACGTATCAAAGTAGTGCGAGCCGATTTGGTAAAGAAGTACCTCGATTTCAGTATGGTAAGTTGAGGTATAATTATACTTTACTAGCAAATAAATATTACTTGCCTTAGCAATAGATACTTACCTATTGAGCATAAACTTAATTGATATTCCGGCGTTTATGTTTGTCATTGGGTACGATGTGGTTATAATCGGAGCATTCGATGTGTAGTCGAAGAATAGTCGGAAATTGAGCTTCGACGAAAATACATAATCTGCCATTGCCTTTATAGTCAGTGTTTTGTTGCCGTTGGTGGCTTGTGGCGGTTCGTCGGAGTCTATTTTTCTTAGGAGTGTAGCCATGTCTTTGATTGCAAAGTCGATACGTGTAGTAAGGTTGTTTTTTACCTTCTTCACCTTATTACTCTTCAGTTTGAGCATCACATCGAAGTCTTTGATAACATAGCCGATACCTAATTGCAACTCGTTTGAATATATTTCGCCTATTTGCAACGAAGCTATATTGAGCGATATTGTACGTGAGCGATTGTATCGAAGTGTGGTTGTAAGTGAATTTTTAAACGCGACATCGATACCAAAAAACGGAGCAAAGTTTTCGGTAATGGTCACAGCTCCAATATCGTATCCTGCCGATGGTATAGGATTGCCCGAAGTTACGTCTTTTATAAACCCGAAACCTTCATCGTTTTCTATGAAATTGGCAAAAGAGCTGTAAGAGTTTATGTTGTATAGATTCTGGTATGCGTGATTTAACGTTACTTTTTGTAGATTTTTTTCGATAAAATATATCCTCGTAAGCCCGTCGTACGATATATTCCAGTTTGGTAATAGTTCCCATAGAGAGGGTATAAGTTTGTTGCTACCTGATAGTTGTCTGTCGGAGTAAGCTGCTAAGAAGGCAGGTATCATAGCCTCGATGCTTGTAGGCTTTATAGTGCCGTTCGATGGGTCGAATAGTTGCCCTGCTCGCGGGTCGTTGTCCATAAATCCGCCTTGCGGATAACGCGTGTTGTTGTAACTGTTTGTCATACGCCTTGCCGCCAAATCTCGGTAGTTGTTGAATATTTCGAAAGAGCGTTCGTTGCCCTGGGTGTTGGATTTAGCCCAGAAAGCTGTACCGATAGAGATATAGGTCATCTGATAGTTGCCGCTAAACTGATGAGGCATACCGGCGTACTGATATTGTATCGAGTTCGAATTGGTGTACATACGCCGTGCATTGAGGTTTATTTTCAGTCCTGCTATGGGCTCTACCAATGCTTTTATATCGAGGTTCGACGTGAAGTTGATGGTTGCCGGTGTTACGACCGAGTCGTTTGAGAGCATCCAATTATTTGATATTGCCTTTTTGATAAACTGCTCGTTTGGTATGCCGAAAGCAAATTCGAGTCCGGGAGCCATCACATCGTTCGTCGTTTTCTGCCCGAAGAGTTTCGGCTCTATACCAAAGCCCGAGAGCGACATAGCGTTTTGGTTTTGATATGTGATTTGAGCTGAACGCACCATCATCAAAAATCTGGCAGTGAAAGCCCCTATATCTTTTGGCGATATTTTTTTGACACTATTGGGGTCTACCGTGGTGATAGTGAATGTAACACTGTCTCTTAGCGATGTGGTGGCAATAATGGTGTTTTTATCTTTGACTTTGAAAAGCGGTTTTATTCGTCGTCCGTTGCTGCTGAGTGCATCTACTTTTAGTAAATCGGTATTCAGCCCGTGTCGTATCTCTACGGTATCGGTCGTAACGGCGAGTTTTTGGTCGATAGATTTCTCTTTGAATGTGTTACGACTACGTTGCGAGAACTTCTGATTTACCTCTTTTAGGTATTTTACCTTGTTGTAGAGGGTTTCCATCTTAAGGCTGCCATTGAATTGCCACTGAGTGTTGTTGGCTATATTATTGCCAAGATAGATACCTGCTCTGGGCTCAGCACCTCGATTCCAAGTGTATTGGGCATTGTACGAGGCATCGGCAGCTATCCAATCGAGGAATACTATTTTGTTGAAAGGCACTGTGTACGATATGTTTAGAGTCTGTTGGTAAGTAAGCGGAGAGCCTAAATTACGGAGCGACATCATTACGGTATCTTTCCAATCTTCGTATTCGTTAGGGAAAAAACGTCTGTTTACCGGCGCAAAACGTGTCTCGTCGATTCGAGAGTTGGTTGCCGACTGGAAGTTTAGTTTCAGGTTTTTGGTTAAATCCCATGCCAAGACGAAATTTCTACCCCAGACAAAATTTTTACTCGAAGAAATCAGTGGATTGTAGGGGTCGTAACGGTTTATCATCATCGAACCCTCCAAGTCTCTGAGTTGTGTCTCGGAGTAAACTCGCGACATATTTACCGATAATCCGAGGCGTGAAGGCGAATAGTTGATAGCGAAGTCGCGTATTATAGCCCAAGTCGGTTTTTCGAATGCTTTTGTATTGCGGAACGGCTCCCAAGTCTGTGGCTGTGTGTTGAAATCGTAATTTATCGAAGCCTGATGCGATATGTTTGCATTCCGTTCTACCTCAGGGCTTAACGTCGAAGATTTCTGATAAGCATAGTTGAGAGTGATATTTGCCGGGTCGTACAGCTGAGGACGTTTTCCGCGTACGTCTACGCGTGCCCCGGTAACATTGAAACTTTCGGTAACTGTCTTTGTTTCAGACAGCATCAGCAAAGAGTCTTTTTCTTCCTGTTTTTTGTATGTATCCAAAGCATCTTTCAGTAGCAGGTCGCCATCGAGCGGACTGTATTTCGGACGTAGGTTTTCGATTGAATACGAGTAATATACGGGGAGATTTATCTTGTTGTTGCTGCCGGGGAACAATTTTCCGAGTTGTACGGTGGTTGCCGTATTGAACTGATATAGATTGTCGAGCCTACGGCTTTTGATGTTTTGTTCGATACCACCAAAGCCCGTAGTCTCGTAACGTCCTGCTACATTGACGTTAGCGAAGTCGGAGAGAGTAAGTAGGACATTACCCATTGCAGCGATGCCGCTATCTTCGTCGAAGTCGGTAAGTCTCAGTTCGTTTACCCACACTTCGGCACTGCGTTTGCTGCCTGCCTTGTTGCGTACGCCTATCATCATCATATCTATCTCGCCTAAGTTTGGATTGCCCACTATGGTAACTATATGCTGTTGATTACCCGGCGATGGCTGAGAATATGGTTTGAGCAGAGTGATACTTTGGTCTGAACTTTTTGCTCGGTTTCGTTGTTTTTTGATATTTGAAAAATATTCCAGAGGGAAGTCAAACATATTATCGGCTTGCCACACTGCTGCTCTACCTTCTTCGGTATAGTTGGAATAATGCCCTTCGGGTGTGAGTTTCAGCGGAATTTCGTATTCGTAATAGTTGTTTGTAAGGTCGCTACCGATACGGATAAACACCGAAACTTCATAGTCGTTGAGAGTCCCTATGTCTTCGAGCATCTTTTCGGCGTGTGTAAACATCTGTAGTCGACGATATTGGCGGAAGTCGAAATTCATTTTCTTGTATACTCCGCGTGCGTCTGCCGGCGCGAGGTCGAACACCTTGATAGACATAGCCTGTTCGTTTTGCTGACGAAGTTGCGGCTGTCCGGGGTCGGTTTGTCTGGTTATTCCGGGTGGTAATACGTAGTTTACCGGTTTTTTTGCGTCGTTTTCCTCTATGTTTACGCTTCCCACGTTCATACTGCCGTTGGTTACGGGTGGTGTCGAAGAAGCATATAGCGGTAGGTTGTATGTACGCCAGTCGCCTCTTACGAGTTCGAGCGAGGCAAAACGTAGTGTTATCTCCTGCGAGAAATTTGTCAGGAACAACCTCATAAAGCGTATCGACTTGAAATCTCGTATGTTACCTACTCGTTTCTGATAGCTCTTTATCGGTATTTTATATTGATACCATGTGACTTTGTCTTTTTTGCCGTTGGCAAGTTCGGCTTCAAATTCGCGTTTGTCGACAATGAAATTTTGCCCTATCTCCATATCGCTGCCTCTATGAAACGATATTTTGTATTGGAAATATTTCTCGTATTCGTTCAGTGTATTATCTTGGTTTATATCCTCGACGTCGGGTAGAGACGATGCCGAAGTGGCAAAGGTTTCGCCTGTGGTGGAGGCGTCGGCAGAGTTGCCTTCTACGCCGTTGTAGTACTTGTATCTGTCGAGTATCGAGAGTTGCTGCGCGTCGTAGTCGCTACCGCGATAATGATGATAATTGTCGCCGGCAGGGTCGTTGAGCGGAGAGAATTGATCTCCTTCCCAACGTACTATAACACTGGGAGATACCGTAGAGCGTAGCTGTTGGATATAGTTGCGGTAGGTTGGGAACTCTTTTTCTTCTTCGGTGGTCAGCCCGTTTAACCCGACGTCTTGTTTGGCTCTGGCTCCCGGTTCGTTTGAGAATGCCAAGACCGTACTCTGTTGAGTCGGTACGCGTCCCCAGACGTTGTTTGTGGTCAGGTTGCTATCGTTTGTCAGAGGCATACCATTCTCGAAAAACTTCTTACCGTCTTTGAGTATATCTTCCGATATGTCTCCGAGGTTAATATACAAGTCGCCTCCAAGATGTTGATTTAGAGTGTCGTTCACGAACGGATCCATCAGCCAAAACTCGATATATTCGATATTCGACTGTTCGAAGTCCGAAACGTCTATTTTACGCATCATTCCGCCCCAACGTTTGCTCGGATTATTGAGCATACCTGTTGCATCGTAGTCGGTATCAAGATTGTATGGACCGCGTTGCTGCGGGTAATAGCTTACGTTGAGCACCGATAGAGTCGATACTCCGTTCAGTAGCGGTTCGCGGTTTGGAAAGACCTCTTTTTCACTTATTTTTCTGGTTAAGTGATTCGATATAAGGTCTTTGTTGTTTCTTATATAAGATGGTGTCTGTGGTGTCCTGTCGTTGAAAATATAGTTATCGATATTGTACCAAGACATTAGCGAACGATTTTTTCCATACTCTATATCATTGTTTAGCAGCGCTTCGGGGAAAAGAGCTCCTGCGCCCGACTCTGCCGGCGTAGACGATATTGTCCAGTTGTACGGATATTTAAGGTCGATAGATGTTTCGGTTGCCTCGAAGTCGTCGAGGTAGGCGTATCCGGGGTTGCCTTCTATCTTTTTGTGTCCGGGTATCATTTGAGCAAATTCTCCTGTAAATTGTATCGACGACGGAGCCGATACTTCGAGCAATGGAAGGCGGTCGAGAGCTGTCGTAAGCCATTGCATCTCTTTTTTATACGCCATATTTAATCCCCAGATAGTATTCGATATAGGTTCGCTTCCCATCGTAGTTTTTGTTATATTCGGCATTTCCGACAGATTCATAAGAGTACCGCCTATCACAAAATCTTTATTGAAGGCATATTCCAAGTGTGTGCCTAACAATGTTTTACGTTGTATCTGAATGAAATCTCGATTTTCGAGTTGTACGTCGATGGGGGTATTCGACGATATAAGTTGTTGATTGAGAATAGTTACTCTACCGCTTATATAATCTACCGTGTAGTCGACATTTTCGACCAGTTCCACGCCGCCGGCTCGTACCTTGACAGACCCTCTTGGCACATTCATAGCGTTCAGATATATCTCCGAACTCGATGTACCCTGATATTCACCCGTGAGTCGGAACTTATTTTTCGAAGAAAATTCGGATGCTGCCACCAGAGTGGAGTCGTACAGTTCTTCGAAGACATATTTGTCGGCTATCGTATTGTTGCCTATGGCTTTACGTAGGTGCTTACCAAATGGCTCTACCACAGGGAATATTATTCGCCCCATAGACGATATGATGGTATAGCCCTCTACAAAGTCGAATTTACCATCGGGGCGTGCGTTGTTGTAGCTGTCGAGCTTATCGAGGTTCATTACGCTGAGCAATGTCCTATTATTTATGTTTCCGGCGTTTATATAATTGAGATATATGCCGGTAGAGTCGTTTTTATATTGTACGTTCAGTTTGAAATTTTCTGCCTGAAACGAACTTGCTCCCAACGAATAAACGTTTTTCATCATCAAATCCCAGATAGTAGAATAGTTGGCTATTACTGTCGATTTTAGTAGTTTTACTATCAGGGCATTAGGGGTGTTTACTCCATCTGTCGAAAATTCACCGACCTGATAGACTTTACCTCCGTATGTATATTCGAACGCCACGCCGAGTACTTCGTCGGGTTGTAGTGCCTGGTGTAGAGATATGAAGCCTAAGGTCGAGTTTAGTGTATATTCCGATTGTTCGAGTTTGCGAGCCGACTCGAGCTTTTCGAAGTCTTCGCCTCCTGTAATACCGAGTCCGCTATACAACGGGCTATTCATCACTTGAATAAATTGTTGTATATCACGTATATTGGCGGTGCCACTGATTTCGTTGTATAGTGTATTGGCGTTGTTTGACGGTATTCTATCGGTAGAGGTTGTAGCCCAATGGGTATTGTTTTTTATTTGTGCTTCGCCCAAGTCGGTGAAAGCTATGATGTTACGCGACTGTTCGAAATTGGCTCGCTTGTTTGTAATCCATACTTCGATACGATTTATAGTGATGCCTGATGTTATATAAGGCAGTTGTTCCATATTTTTGTCGTAAGTCTGACGGAAATATTGTGCGAGGAAAAAATGGCGATTAGCATCGTACTGATCGGCAGGGATATCGAATTTCACCCGCTGCACGGTACCTTGAGTATTTATGTTTTGCGACGACGATTTTTGTTGTGAGGCTACAGCCGATACCTTTAATTTGCCGAATTGCATATCGGTTTTTATACCGAAAAGCGATGTGGAGCCGGGTATCAATGCCGAATTGACGTTCATGTTTACATTACCGAGTTCGATTTTCTTGAGCCAGTCGTCTTCCTTTCCTTCGTATCCAAGCTTGATATTTTGTTTGTCGAAGTCGAATGTCGACTCGGTATCGTAGTTCAGCCCGAATTTAATCCTATCGCCTACAGTGGCTTGTACATTCATCTGTATTTTTTGGTCGAAGTCGAACTGAGTCTTTTTGCGTAAACGCTCGGAAATGAGGTAGTTTTGGACATTGTTGTGCAGTACGCCGAATATTATTTCTGCCGAACCTGTAGTTTTTATCTGTACTCCGCCCGGACCGAACACTTTGTCGGCTGCTCCGAGCGAAAACTTCATATCCATCAGATTGAATTTATCTTCATAGTTTTTCATTGCCTCGCGATTCTTTTCTCGCCAATAATCGTTCATATCGCGTTTCATCGAGTATTTTCTGTACTCTTCGCCCGACATTACGAAAGGTGTGGCTATTTCCATATCGCCCACTTTGGTACGCATTATGTAATTGCCTGTGGCATCGTCGTATTCGATTGTTGTTTTGGTGTTTCTCGGGTCGTTGAGGTCGTATGGATACGACTTGTCGAGGTCCTGATAATCTTGTATTTCTGTAGGACTTGCGAGGTTGCTTGCCGTATAATCGACTGTATCTGAGGCTATTGTCTGTATGTCGCTTATGGCAGACATATATACGACGGAAGTGCCATTATTTGCCCACATTATATCCGAAGGCAGTATGGCACTTGTCAGGATAGCTACTAAAGTGCTAATATATAGTATATTCGATGTCTTCGATAAGAAATTCAATGTTCGCTACGAATCTTAATATTATTACTCTGAAAAATAGTGTGTTACAATAGCTTTAAAGCCTGTTTTACTATTTGTTCTATTTTTTGCTGTGGGTCGCTGTCTATTACTTTTTTTACGGCTTTTTGAGCCATTGCCTGAGTGAATCCGAGCATCACGAGTGCCGCTACGGCTTCTTCCGATATAGCGGTGTTTGCTGCGGGTATACCCTGAGCCGAAAATTCTACTTTCGATACTTTGTCTTTGAGGTCTACTATGATGCGTTCCGCCGTTTTTGCTCCTATACCTTTGATACTCTTGAGTATCGATACATTTCCGGTAATTATGGCGTTTTGTAGTTCGTTTGCCATTATCGACGAAAGTATCATTCGTGCTGTATTGGCGCCCACACCCGAGACCGAAATAAGCAATAAAAACAGGCTGCGCTCTTCTTTTGTCATAAAACCGAAAAGTATGTGTGCATCTTCTCTAATGGCTTCATAAACATATAGTTTGGTGTTATTTTTGCCATTGAGTTCGGAATATGTACTCAAAGCTATATTGATATGATAACCAATACCTCCAGCCTCTAATACTGCGTGTGCAGGCGATAACTCTATGATTTCTCCTTTTATATAATCTATCATTGCATTAGCCTATTGTGTGGTTTGTATCGTTCGAACTAACGGATAACGTTATTTCTCTGTTTTTTATTGTGTATGTGTCGATTAGTTTGTTTATTATTAACCGATTAAATCTGTTGTGTTAAAAGTTGAACGACAGACCTAAGGTCGCCGTAATATTTTGTCCCTGATAGAATATGGGCGAAAACTTATTGAGGTTTTGCACATCGGTAAGTGTATTTTCGCCGTCTACGATGCCGGCATTTCCACTAATATCGTAACCCTTTGATTTGTTGAATTGTATGTCGATATGGGCATAAATATTGTTGAACAACTCACAGACACTATTAAGAGCAACGATAGAATTGGTGAAAACTGTCTGACTATAAGGTTTTTGTGAGATAATATCTGAAATATTGTTTCGTAAATAGTTGTAGTCGTTGTACTTGTATATGCCTGTATACGATAGTTTTAGATTGAGCCCACGAATAGGCATATATTTTATGGCGAAATATATGTCCATAGAGTTGTCGCCGAGGTAGTGTCCGAGCCCCACAGAATTGTTTTCCCACGTCAGAACATCGAGTGAGTGCTTGTAAACTATTATATTAGAGCGTGTAAGCTCTGCCGTAAAGGCTATGTTTTCGAATGGGAAATTGGTGAGATTGGCTCCTATTTTATACGAAATGGGATTTTTGGCTTTTGAGCGAGGCAGAAATCTTTTGAAACTCACTTCGTCGAGAAACACAGACCAATATAGGTGTAAGTGATTGATATTTCGGGAAGAGACATTGAAAAACATCTGTGAGTTCTGGTTTTCGAGGGCAAGCCCACGCGTAAGAACTTTATCGAACGCTTTATAGAATCCTATCGGTATCATATACACCGGATTGACGTTTTTTTCGGCGTAAATTATGGCGTTTCCGATAGATAAATCGAATTTCGGTATGGGTCTGAAAGTCATCATATTGGCGGCGATATATTTACTTCTCATCCGATAGTGCCGAAGTCCGCTCTCGGAGTAGTAATCGGTGCTGTCTATCACATTGCTTACGAGCCATCCGTGTATGTAGTTGAGCTCAAACCAATTGCAAGGTTTTAGGTTGAGTTTTATCATAGGAAACGAAGGCGCCCGACCCGACAAAATATTTGAGCCGTTGTAGGCGTCGCCCCAGACGATATTATCTTTTACAAGTCCGATACTTGCCCAACTATTGTATATGTTGATCCCGCCTCGCGACTCGGCGAAGTCGCCTCCGTAGCGGTTGTTGAGGTCGTATTGGTAGCCTAAGTGATTGTAGATAAAATCTATTTCGTGCCCGAAAGGTCTTTGGGGGTTTGTTCCAAGCAATAC
>CAJPNS010000010.1 GCA_905372135.1 Porphyromonadaceae bacterium
ACGACCCACGACTCAGTATCTTCAACTCCACCGACCCGATGTGGTACAAGTATCCTAATGTATCGAGATATGTCGATTGTGCAAATAATCCGTCATGTATATGCAAAAACTTAATACTCAATTATAAATGAAAAAAGTAAGAAATATCTATCTATGAAGAAACTGCTGCTTATATTAGGGAATGTATTGATCGTTAATATTGCCGTATTTACACAAAATAGTAGTAATATGAAGGAGGTCTGGCGAGTCGTCGATTATACGATAGATTTCGAAAGTATTTCAAAGGAAACATTTGATAAGCTTCCAAAATGTTCTGCTATTTTTACAGTGGAAAAAAGGATGAAAAAATCAAAAGGCAAGTATAACATAGATTTAGGCAGTCGTACGATTGTATTAGAAGATAGGTTTGAAGAAGATAGTCCTGAGTATACGAAATATAACTATCTGTATACGATAAGGGACATTATATGCTTCGAGGTGAAATATTATGAGTCATCGTCAATTTTATTGATAAATAAAAAGTCGGGGATGATCAAAGAGTTGTCTGGAGCATTTCTTTTTTCACCTGATTGTCGATTTATCTTTTGCACATCACAAATCATGGATTACGAACCGTTCCCTAACAATATTCAGATTTATAAAGTAGACGGAGAGACTATTAATTTGATAGTGGAATATGATCTTGTGGATTGGATCCCCGAAAATATAAAATGGGTGAACAATAATACTATATATTTTGAGCAAGAACAAAAATGGGGAAAAAGATCGTATGGCAGAATAACTATCACTAATTAAGAAGACGGTAGTGTTTTTTTAAGGCTCAAGATTAGTTAGGTAGATGTTGTCTTTAGATAATTAATTAAAAAACAATGAGTAATTTAGACACAATTACAGAAATCAAAAACTTATAAACTTTGCTCAAAAAATTGAGAAAACACAAACTTAACTAGTCTTGAACCTAAATTTATTAAGAAACAGTCCTATATTTGACGCATATTATGAGCACTTAGAGAAATCGAATAATGTATATTACATAAAAGAAGGAGGCGGATATGGAAGTCGGGATCATTCAATGAGTCAACTAATGAGTTTTTTCTATTAATGATCCAGAATGTGTTAACCCAAGAATTATTTCATGTTTTTCAGACAGACTTAAATTGTTATAAACCAGAAGATACCGATGAAGATGATACAAAAAAACGGATATTGGCTAATATTGTTGTTTTTCTTTTTAACCTATACTATGGAATCGGCTTTCGCTCAAAAAACGAATGTAGACGATATGGAAAGTTTGTCTCGATTTATGGATAGTATTGTTGAAAAACGATTTTATAAAGATGAAAAAAAAGATATTTACCTTTTGGTTATGTGTAAAGTGGATTCTACCGGGCAGATTTTAAGCGCTCATATTATCAATAGCCAAAATCTAAAAGAAGAGTTGCAATACATATACACTATAAGTTTGGCGATAGAGGAAAAACTTGTTGCTAAATTTATGTATGATTTATTGAGAAGCAAAAATTCGGTGAAGATGCTATATTATCATGGAACTTTCCCATATCGTAGTAATAGAAAAAGGCTCAAGATTAGTTAGGTAGCGTAACAGCTTATGACATATTTAATTACAACAATGGAAAAGTTAAAGTTAAAAAATAGAATTATTGTTGCTTCAATATGCATTATTCTACTATGCCTTGTATTTTCGTTCAAGTTGTTTTGGTGTGACGACAACTATTTATATGAAAATAAATTAACTCAAATACTAGGAGTAGGACAAGTTAAGATAAAAGATAAAAGCATAAGCGATAGTTGGGCTATTGGTGAGTGGTATATTTGTGAGATTTACTACTTAACCCAAGAAGATTTTTATTCCTTTCTTGTCGGAAGTAAGCAAAATAAATTGTATTCGGCAGATAGTTTGTGGTTCAGAAAAAATTGGAAAAAATTACCTGTTGATAGTCAGTATAATGAGGTTAAAGATATGATAATAAACTATCGGGCAACGAAAAAAATCGAACTAATAACAAATGAAATGAAACAGATAATTTCTAATTGTTCTGGCTTCTATTCTTTTCTTTGTCAGCCTACTATTGAAAATCCACAAAAAGTACTTTTCTTTTTATTAGATGAAAAAACGAATAAATTGTTTGTTGTAGATTTAAAATTATAGATTACTTGACTTTAGCAAACTTTTTACTCCGCTTGCAGTAATAGGTGGGATGCTCCAAATAGAGAGTTATTTTGCGCAATAATCTGATAAACAATATTGAAGTTTTAAGTTAAGGTGTAAAGATAGGGATAAATTCCTTGCCTTTTAGTTTTAAAGACATCCATTTTTTTATTCTCGTATGTTTTTACTACCTTTGTGGCATGTATGCCAAGGATATATCAATATTGCGTTATATCTATCTCTCCACCGACCCGGAGCGGTACAAGTATCCGCTAATGTATGTGGGTCCGAGTGGAGAAAGCGGAGAATTGGTATACGACCACAAAGCAAAACAGTTACTATACATTCTAAGTTATATTTTTATGGGAGCGAGGCTATTCGTAATTACAACGGGGGGAATGGTTACCAATAAAATTTATAATGAATAAGTGGATAAGCTAATAAATAAACGCAAGTAGAAAGTTCAATTTAACAACACAATTATATGAAATACGCTTTTTTTGTACTAATAACAGCAGTGTCTGTATGTTCTTGTAATCACAAAAATCAAGAAGACAAAAATATTATAAGCCAAGATGGGGGTGATACTACTATTGTTGATGACAGCTGGAACTATCCCGAACGGTTATGGCGATTAGATAGCCTTGGTTGCATGGGAATACGACGGAAAGGAGACATAGATATTGAAGGTATAGTTGAACACTACTCGTTATGGAATAAATCTTCAGCTGAGTTTTGTAAGATTTTCGGAAAACCGAATAAAAGAAAATTTTACACAAAGAAACCCAATGTAGAGTGTTTGATATATTATTTAGAGGCAAGATGCAATGGCGATACTGTTGACGACGAAGCAGATAAGGCTTATGTCTTTTTTGAGTTTGTGAATGATAGTTTACTTGAAAAAACTATTGATCGTTTTATCGAATAGATATCAAATCAAAAATACTTGCGACAAAATGAACTATCCTATACACGTACTCGGCTATATGCCATACGGTGAGACTCTGATCGACCTTAGCCAAGGCTGCGAGACGCCCTGAGAGTTTGCAGGATTCAGAAATTATACCTAATTTTGTACGAGTTTTTGAGTACATTATTTCATCTTGATATTGAACAAAATAATAAAATAAATGGACGCTATTAAAAATTTCGAAGAGCTAAAAAATCATTTGAAAAGTTCGGGCAAGCGTAAACGTCTCGCCTTGGCAAATGCCCTCGACTCACACTCGCTCGAAGCCGTGATGATGTCGGTCGAAGAGGGTTTTATCGATGCTTACCTCGTGGGTAAAAAAGAGGAGGTCGCCCGCCTGCTCGAACAAGAGTTTGGCGAAAAGGTAAAAAAGTACGGCGATTACCTGCATATTGTAGATTGTCGCGGCGACGCAGCCGAGGCTACCACACAGGCTACTCTGATGGTTCGCCGCGGAGAGTGCGATATGCTGATGAAAGGTCTGGTCAATACCGACGTCATTCTGCGTGCCGTGCTCAACAAAGAAAACGGCATACACACACCGGGTAATGTGTTGGCATTCAACTCGTGTTTCGACATACCGATGTATCATAAACTTGTCTTTATGACCGACCCAGCCATTATCCCCGAGCCGACCAAAGAGCAACGTGTAGCAATGATAAAATACAGTATCGAGACGGCACGTAAATTCGGCGTAGCCAAACCCAAAATCGCCCTGATACACGCCACAGAGATAGCCAACCCCAAAATCCGTTTTATGGAAGACTATCTCGATATAATGGAGATGTATCGCAACGGTGAGTTCGGCGACGTCGTTATGGACGGACCTATCGACATATTCCTTGCTATCGACAAAGAACGCGGAGCTATCAAACGGGTCGATACGCCCGTGCTCGGCGATGCCGATATATTGATATTCCCCGACTTCCAGTCGGCAAATGTCTTCTACAAGACGGCTCAGACCTTCGGCAATGCCTCTATGGCAGGGCTTGTGTACGGCGCCGACTCGCCTGTGGTCATCACCTCGCGGTCGGACAGCACCGATACCAAGTTCTACTCCATCTGTATGGCTTGCGTTCTTGCCTGATATAGTTAGTGTTATAGCTAGTAGATAATATTTTATTGTGGTTCCGGATATATGTCTTATATATTCGGAACTTTTTTGTTCGGTGGCTTGTCTACCTGCTCCCCCGACTGGCTCTATTTCTAAAAATAATTTTGTAATTTTGCCGTCTGTCTTTTCGATGTTTAATTGTGTGTTTGAATAGACACACAGAATTTTATCAAAAAAAATGATACAACTATTTCGTTTCAAAAATCTTATTTTTATCGTCATTACACAATGGCTCATATATACAGCCATAATATCTCCGATATTCGACAAATACGGACTTACGACGCTACTGCCTGCTGCTGCCTTTTGGCTTATGGTGCTTGCTACCGTGCTTATCGCTGCGGGTGGGTATGTCATCAACGACTATTTCGACCTTAAAATAGACCGTATCAACCGCCCCGAGAGTGTCGTAATCGGCGAGCAGCTATCTAAACAGTCGGCAATGAGGCTCTACATCGCACTTACGGGTGTGGGTGTGCTTATCGGGATTGTTTTGGCGGTGTGGCTGAAGAATATCTCGCTCGGCTTTATCTTTGTCATCGTGCCCGGTATGCTGTGGTTCTACTCGTCGACCTACAAGCGGCAGTTCCTTATCGGCAACGTCATCGTTTCGCTGTGTTGTGCTCTGGCAATACTCGTTTTGCTTGTTGCCGAGAGTGGGGTACAGACCGCATATTACGGCGACCTTATCAGACAGACACCTGTCTTGCAACAACTTTTCCGATGGGTATGCGGATATGCCGTATTTGCCTTCTTCATAACGCTTATACGCGAGATTGTCAAAGATATGGAAGACCTCGAAGGCGACCGTCAGATGGAGTGTCGTACGTTGCCTATCGTATGGGGCGAACGTAATGCCAAGATAACGGTTACTGTATTGGCGGCGGTGTGTCTACTGGCTGTTTTCGTATTCGATTGGCTCTATTTCGATACTCCCAAGGGGAATATGTTTTTTACGCTTTTTTCGCCCGCTAACGTGTTTATCGTTTTCGTTGCTCTGTTTTTGTGGTTTATATGGTATTCGAAAGGCAAAAAATACAGTGCCGCAAGCCTTGTGCTGAAACTACTGATGTCGGCAGGGATACTGTACTCTTTGGTTTTCTACTACCTTATGGCACAGGCGTACCAGCTTACTATGTTCGGACTTTTCAAAGTCGTGTAACGGATTTTGCTAAAATAATTATAATATAAAATGAAGATACTCACTGTCATCGGGGCACGTCCGCAGATAATCAAGGCAGCAGCACTATCGAGGGCTATAAATAAAGGTTTCTCGGACAGGGTAGAAGAGAAGATACTGCATACAGGGCAACATTACGACGCCAATATGTCTGCCGTCTTCTTCGACGAAATGGGCATACCGCGTCCACACTTCAACCTCAATACGGGCAGCGGCAAACACGGCGTACAGACCGCCAAGATGATTGCAGGTATCGAAGAGGTGCTCGAAAATGAGACATTCGATGCCATAGTGCTGTACGGCGATACCAACTCAACCATTGCGGGAGCTGTGGCGGCGTCGAAGCTGCACCTGCCGATAGTCCATATCGAGGCGGGGCTCAGGTCGTTCAATATGGCTATGCCCGAAGAGATAAACCGTATCGTCTGCGATAACCTCTCTACCGTACTGTTTGCTCCGACACAGACAGCAGTCGACAATCTGCGTCGCGAGGGCTTTTTGTCGTCGAAGGCAACGTTTGCCGACGGCAACCGCCGACACGTGTTCCATTCGGGCGATATTATGTACGACAATTCGCTCTATTTTGCACGTCTTGCCGACGAAAAAACCGATATCCTCCGACGTCTCGGTCTCGAAGACGAGAAGTTCGTACTCGCCACTATCCATCGCGACAACAATACCGACGACCCCGAACGCCTGACGGCAATAGCCGAAGCCCTTCTCGAAATAACCGAACGCGGATACAAGATAGTATTGCCGCTACACCCGCGTACAAAGAAGCTGTTGCCGCAGAACCTCTCGGAAGACGATTACCGAAGGATTACCTCAAACCCCGATATACTGATAATACCGCCTGTGTCGTTTTTCGAAATCATCGTTTTGGAACGACATGCAAGCCTGATAATGACCGACTCGGGCGGGTTGCAGAAAGAGGCGTACTTCTTCCGCAAACCGTGCCTCATACTACGCCCCGAGACCGAATGGGTAGAGATAGTCGAGCAACACGCAGGCATTATCACCGATGCAGACAAGGAACTTATCGTAAGGTCGTTCGACGAATATATCGATACCGAACCGCAATTCCCGCCACTCTTCGGCGACGGACATTCTGCCGAATTTATGCTCGACAAGACGCTCGATATTATCGGAAGGTAGAGTAGGGTGGTCTCGATGCCATATCAATGGCTATGGAATGTAACCCCTACGTAAAATCTAATACCTGTGAAGAAATCGTTCTCTCTACGGGATATATTCAGCATATAGTCGGTGCGAAACGTCAGGCGAGCACGGTCCGACAGTATGTATTCGCAAGCTATATAAGGCACGTCACACCAGAAACCGTATCGGCGGACGGCTACTACCTCGTCGGCATTGTAGTCGCTCGTAACGGGAGCAAATATCTTTGTGTGCACGAAGTGCCCCCTGCCGATGGTATTGCCAAGCATTATATTGAATTTACGGCCAAGAGCCCAAGCGTAATCGGCAACAAGTCCGCCCCACATAATGGATGCCTTGCTGTGGTTTTCGTATCGGTGATTCGATATATAAGCTTCGCCACCGATGCGTATGTGCTTGCCAAATAGTGCTTTTGCGTGCCCGCCGATACCGTAAACAGCCCCTTGTAGCCTGCCTTTATACTCGGTGCCATTGTGTGTAAAAGTAAACGGACGGCTGCCCACATAGCCGGTATGCAGGTACATTCCACTTAATATTCCTCTAAAAATCGGCAGAGACGTACTATCTCGGCGTTCTGTGCCGAAAGAGGTCGATAAACCTATGATTAAGATAAATAAAACGGTAAAAATTCGTTGTGTTGTCATTTTGGTGCAATGGTATTTTTCATGGTACTTTAAAAAATCGGGCAAAATTATGTATAAATTCCGATACCTGCAATTTCGCTTTGTTATTTATTTGAAAAGAATAAAAAGGCGGTGTCAATTTAGGGCACAGCCCTGAAGATAAATAGACTTCATCGTTCTGCTACTTCTTGATCAATCAGATAAAAACCTATCTATTATATTTTTTAATAGTTTACAGAATTCATTTGCCGAATATAACTTATTGACTTCTCCTTTGTAAGTTTTTCCATATCTATCTGATGATTTATTAGTACAAGCCTTATTTCCATTCCACTCATCTTCCATCAAGTAAATGCAATTATCAGGATTATAGGAAAAGAAGTACCATTTATTATCATGTTGATATTTATATTTAAATTGAATATTCCAACCATTGAAAAAATCACAATTGGGAATTTCATACTCTTCATTAATAGAAATCATTTTTTTCTTTCTACAATCAGCTAAGATTTGATTTCTATGAAAGTCATCTTTATCATAGTCAGGCATAATTCCCTCATATCTCGGCTGATAAATAGCTCTTCTTCCATGAATACATTTTATACGAGATCCTACTTTTTTATCTACTACATAGTCAAGGAGTTTTGTATTATATAATGTTTTATAAATCTCATCATCTTGTTCTCTAACAACAATAGTAAGATTGTCCAACAGTATTTTATGAACCGCTTTTGTCCAGTCGTCGGATAGAAGAATTCTATTTCTCCAAGTTTCAGCAGTATTATCTAAAACATATTTTTCTGGTTCGATAAAACACCAATAATTTTCAATATTATACAAAACCGCCTTAAGCAATATAGCTTCAGACTTATACTTATGCTCCGGTATATCTTTGACTCCATTGATGTCAAAAAACTTTTTTACATTCGTCCATTTCTTATCGAAATCTAATTGGGACGATTTGTCCCAATTAAAATTGCCTTCATCGTCTCGGAAAAGGAATCTGATAGCTCCATTGAAGAAAGCATATCGTTCGGCTTCGATAATAATTTCTTCCCAAGTAGCGAAAGCCTCTCCATTAGTCTTTTTACAAGCCCCATTATATGTTGCTAAACTATTGTCGTCCGTTAGTATTCTTTTTGCCTTCTCTATTTCTTCTTGTAGCTGTCTTTCAAAATCATTATTAGTAGTAATTTTGCCCAAACATTTAAGTTCCGAATAAACATTATGTGGAGATTTTACTTTGTCTATAATATCAATAGCCTTTTTCATTTCTGATAAATTCTGAATTTTTACAGAAACAATGTTCCAGACAAATCTCATCCAACGTTTGAGGGATTCCGTATCGGCTTTGCCTTCCTCGAAGTATTTACAGATAGCATAGAAAACAACTCGTTGAAGTTGGGTGATGCTCGAAACCTCCAACCACTCGTTGCCTGTATCTTCTATACTATCTTGTTGGTATTCGGGTATAAATCTGAATGTTTTATCCCAATCGCAAGTAAAATCATCTTTTTTAATGTCGGAATTTGAAAAATTGTCGAGTATTTTTTCCAAATTCACAAATAAATCCTCATCTATTTCATTGTCCCACATATAATTTTTGAGACCTTCGTATCTGATAGTTCCTTTTTTTGTCAGGAAAGAGTAATATTTATCGCTTGCATCTTCAATTTTCCCTATATGGTAGTTTAGGAAGAAACGATTTAAAAACTCAAAGTAAATCTCATCTACTCTATTGTTTGCCGACCGATGCTTCCAAAAGATATCCATCCACGTGGTATCTATCTTGATAGGAATGCCTTCTACTGGATGATTCAACTTTTCCCAATTCTTTTCTTCAATATAGCCTACCAAATCTGCCTTAAAGTTTTCGAAGTGAGTCAACTGCTTGCCACGAGCATTCATCTTGATATAAAGGTCATCAGTCAGATTAAAATTGTTCATCGGGAGATAATAAAACTTTATAGGCGCATTTGCCGATGTTAATTTTTCCCAGTACTTTTCAAAATCCTCTTGCTTTTCATCACCAAACAGTTCTTCTATACCGTCATTCATATCAGTCCCACTCAACATACGTAGCACCGACTGAATGGTTGGATCTTGTTTCCACTCGGCATAGAACCAAATTTGATTCGTGATGAAGTCTACAATACTCTCACGAGACTCGTCTGAAGAATCTTCACGAGACACAAACGCATTAAAGTCTTGATAACACAAGTTTTTGAAAAAAATGCGAGACGACATTCTTGTCTCGTAGCTAAATTTTTGTAACAACCTACCTGCCTCTTCCATTTTTTTTGCTCGTAGAGCAACGTACCAATGGAGAAGCCAAAGAGTAGTAAGTCGTTGCTGGCCGTCGAGTGGTTGCAACTTTCCGTTTTTTACTGAGCCATAAACGAAATCGAGTATCAGTATTTCCTGTTTGTCCGACAGATTATTATCTATCGCATTTTTCAAATTTTTCAAAAACATTTCCCGCAGGGTCTCTTTACCCTTCCTGCCTTGTGCATAATCGCGCTGTATAATGGGTATCTCTATATTATACCGGTTAAGAAAATCCCAAAACGATATTGCTCTTTCCATAATACAAAAACTTTTTATTGTTCGATAATTAATTTTTCGAGTGCTTCGAATATACTATTTCTCTTCTTGACTGCAATATACATTAAATTCTTCGAGTGTTTTTAATATATTATCTCTATATGCTTCGGCATCTCTTTTGTCCCAATAGAGAATCGAAGCCGATGCCGAATTGTAATACTTGAGAAAGGCATATTTGGTACAAGGTGGAATAAACGCAGACTTGCTGTCTTCCTCTTTTGGGGTCAAACTTTGTTTATCTATTGTAATTTTTTTACCTCTGTCTTTTTCGATAATACATCTACGTTTAACAGGGAAAATGGAATTGCCGTAACTGCGATTGGTAGAAGAATCCAACAATACGAAGTTCCATATCTGATTCTTTTCTCTATCGTTGAGCGGTGCTGCGTTTCCGACAAGCTTTTCTATTGCTTCTTTGATTTCATCAAAATTATCTTCATTGTTTACTTTTTCTATATAAGCAACAATTTTCGATTTTAGCGTATTATCGTTTTCGACTTGGTCGTAAAGCAAAGAATATTTCAACCATTCTTCCTTATCCTTATCATCATCGAGAGCATTCGACGTGTTAGAGTCGATATGTTCGACATCCCATTTCTCTGTTTTATAGAGATGGAAAGGAAATTTATAGAATGAATGTAATTGATACGCCTTTTGTTCAGCCTCCGCTTGATTTATCGCAGTCTGTACATTATGTAGCAAAAGTAGAGGTCTACACGTTGTTTTAGGGTCAGCTCCGTCTATCTCGTATTGTTTATTAAGTTCCTTGCATTTTTCGATTTTTTTCTTAATAGTCTCTCTGAGATAGTTTTCTATAAAGTTTTTTTTGGTACAATTATTTTTCCACTCATCTAATAGAGTATCTATTCTAACTCCGCATATAATAAGATATCCTACATAATGATACAGCAAAACATCGTTAAACCATTCCTTGAAAGTTTCAAATATCTGCCTTACCTCCGACCATACCTCGTTCATATACTCTTTATTGCTTTTGAAATTTTCGTAGAAATATCTGAAAGTAGCATATTCGTCTGAATCTCCGATTGAATCCTGTTTGGAATTTTTACGTCTGATTATATCAAACAGAATATCGATGCGAGTAGGTTTTTCGTAACCGACATTGTTAAGAAACAGCCAAAAATCATTATTCTGAAGCGTGTACTCGATTTTATCCCATTCGGTAGCAATTTCTTGCTGTCTAAGCCTTACTGTCGAATTGTATTCTTCACCGAAATTAGAGCTGTTCATAAACAATGCTTTTATTAGCTCGGCATTGGTAAGGCTTATTTTTCCTATATTGAGTCGAGTAAAAACTTTTATCGGATTGGTCTCATCAGTCTGATACCAAATGAATTTCACTCTATTCAGAAGCTTTTCTTTAAATTCCTCCTTATGTTTTTTTTCATTCAACCAATCGGTGATGGTTTTCTTCGCCTGACTTACATGGTAGAAGTCGATATTATCTTCATTGTCAGTTTCGCCATTTACACAATTTTCTATACCTTTTCTCGTTTCATATTCAAGCCGATAGGGACTGTTCATTCCGAGACAACTGAGGATAATTAAAATTGTCGTAAGTCGCTGTTGCCCATCTATTACTTCCCAAGTAAAACCTTTCAGAAGTTTTTCTATTTCCTCCAAGCTTTTAGCTTCATCTTTTATCTTACGGAATATATCATCTTCTTTCCGCTTGACGACCAAAGGTTGAATACAATAGAAATCGTCCTGTTTGGGACCAAATTCATTTACATCGTTCAGTAAATCTTTCACTTGCTGAGTTGTCCATCGATAACCTCTCTGGTAATTTGGTATGAAAAAATTCATATTGAGAAGTTCATTGACCGATTTCAGTTCTATATGATTTTCACTCATATCGATTACTTTTGAAATTTGTAGACATTAATATTATTCGTCGTAAAAAAGACAAAAAGATCGCAACAATCGGATAGATTGTCGTAATCTTTTTGTTGAAAAAAATGAAACAGTATTTGACTTATTTATAAACTTTTACCTCCTCTTCGCCGTTAAGCACCATTATACCGTGTTGTGCGAGAGCCGGAAGTTCGTCTTCGCCCGGATATATGGTTACAGGAGCAATGTACTCTACCATTCCTTTGATATAATCGACAAAATCCTTGCTGTATGCGATGCCGCCGGTGAGGATGATACCATCGACTTTGCCCTTGAAGATAGTGGCGAGTGCACCTATCTCTTTGGCAATGTTGTAACCCATAGCGTGCCAGATGAGTTCGGCGTGCTTGTCGCCCTCCTTGATACGATTCTCTACGTCGATACCCGAGTTTGTACCCAGATGAGCTATAAGTCCGCCTTTGCCGTTACACATCTTCAGCAACTCCTCTTGGGTGTATTTACCCGAAAAACACAACTTCACCAAGATTGCCGAAGGCAGTGTACCCGAGCGTTCGGGCGAGAACGGACCGAAACCGAGTGCGTTGTTGACGTCGATAGCCCTGCCCTTGCCGTGTGCGGCACACGACACGCCTCCACCGACATGTGCGATGACGAGGTTTAGGTCTTCGTAACGTTTGCCGTGCTCCTTAGCATAACGGCGGGCTACGGCTTTCTGGTTCAGACAGTGAAACGTCGATATGCGCGGGAACATCGGATGTCCGCTCACACGTGCAATCTCTTGCATTTCGTCGGTTACCACAGGGTCGGCTATTATGACGCGGGTATTGAAGGCTTTGGCAAGTTCGACACCGACCAACGCTCCGAGCGAGCAGGCGTGTTCGCCGTACTGAGCCGAGATAAGGTCTTTTATCATCTCGTCGTTTACCTCGTATGCTCCTGCCTCGATAGGTTTGAGCATTCCGCCGCGACCGACGATGATATCGAACTTGGTATCGATATTATTCTCCGCGATAAATTTTATTATAACATCTTTGCGGAAATCCTTCTGCGAGGCTACCGTCGGAAACGGTGCAAGTTCCTCGGCAGTGTGACGGAGCGTCTTCTCATAAACATTGTTTTCGTCTTCGAAAACGGCAATCTTGGTCGATGTCGAACCAGGATTGATAAGTAACATTCTGTACATAATAGTCTGATTATCTTTGTGTATATTAATTTTTAAAATTCAGTGCAAAGGTAATAAATAGTTTTTAGTTAGTAAGCGGTGAGAAGCCTATTTTTCAGCCATTCCGACAAACACTCTATGCCAACCCGCTTTCGATAGCTTTTCTGGTGCGTAGGATAAACTCGTCCATATTCGACCTGTCGAGGTCTTGCGTATCGATAGGTTCGTGGAAAGTAACGGTGATTCGCCCCGGTCTGACATAGCACGACGAGGCAGGCAAGACATCGAACGCCCCATCTATAGAGACAGGCACGATAGGTAACCTCAGGTCTTCGGCTATCTTGAATGCTCCGCGTTTGAACGCACCGAGCCTACCCGTCTTGGTGCGGCTGCCTTCGGCAAATATCACGATAGACGAACCGTTGCGGAGCTTCTTTTCGGCTTCGTCTATACTGCGTTTGGCTCGGATAGGGTTACTCCGGTCGATGAAGATATGCCCTGCCTTATGGCACGCAAAGCCTACGAAAGGTATCTTACGCAGCGAGTTTTTCATTATCCATTTGAACTTATTGATAAGCCAGCCATAGAGGACGAAAATATCGTATATGCTCTGATGGTTTGCCACGAATATATAAGATTGGTTTGTGTCGTAGTTCGAGCGTCCGATTACATCGATACGTACAAACGAAAGACGACACAATAGCCTTCCCCAATATTTGGCGGGCATATAGCACCATCTGTAATCGCCGATGAATGAGAATATTATTGTCAATATCGATGCCACCAAGGTAACGAAAGCACCTAACGGTAAAAAGACAAGAACGAGGTATAGTAGCCAAAATGGATTGATTGTCCGTTTCATAAGAATAGCTTTTGGTAGCGGTAAAATATTTTGTTCTTCTAATCTATCTCGAGTTTTATACGCTTTATACGACGTTTCTCCATCGCTACGATGGTAAATGTGTAGTTTTTGTACGAGACGTGTTCGCTTACGTGAGGCATCTCTTCGAACATTTCGAGCATCAACCCCGCCAGAGTATCGACCTCGTCCGTAAGGTGGTCGAATTCGTCGGGCAATATATCGAGTATCTTGTAAAAATCGTTGAGAAGTATCTTCCCTTCGAACTCGTATGTTTTATCGTCTATTTGTTCGTATAATTTATCGTCTTCGTCGTATTCATCGGCTATCTCACCGATTATTTCTTCCATAATATCTTCCATAGTTACTATGCCGAGAGTGCCTCCGAACTCGTCCACTACGATTGCTATATGTACTTTATACTTCTGAAAATCAAGTAGCAGGTCGTCTATTTTCCGTGTCTCGGGTATAAATGTCGCAGGACGTACAAGCGTCTGCCAACGGAAAGTATTACCTTTGTTGATATGAGCAATAAGGTCTTTGATGTACAATACACCGACGATTTGGTCTAAACTTTTTTCGAATACCGGAATACGCGAATATCCCGTCTCTATTATCTTGGCTATGACATCGGTAAATGGAGTCTTCAGGTCGATTGCTACGACGTCGAGACGTGGCGTCATAATGCTGTCGACCGACAAGCTGCCGAAATGCACGATACCACGAAGAATATCTTCATCTTCGTCGTCGATATGGTCGGTCAGATTGAGTGCCTGCGACAGTTCGTCGACCGATATGGCTTGCCTGCGATTCTTCATTTTTTTCTGAACAAAAGAGGTCGACTTCACAAGACACAGCGACAGAGGCGACAGTAGTTTGTCCATTACCGTCAAAGGCTTGGCAGAGAACCGAACCACCTTCATAGCGTTCTGCGAGGCATATAACTTCGGCATTATCTCGGCAAAAAGTAGTATTACGAACGTTATTACCACTGTCTGTATCACAAATTCGAGCACTACGGACGAGCCGAAATCTACCATCATAGTCATAAATATTGCCGACAATACAGCCACTGCTATGTTACACAAATCGTTGGATAGTAGGACTGTGGCGAGCAACTTCTCGGGATTTTTGAGCAGCCTTATGACCGCCTGCGATTTTGCGTCGTCTTCGCTTTTACTTTTTATCTCGTCGAGATTGGCGGGCGAGAGCGAAAAAAAAGCCGTCTCCGCTGCCGAATTGAACGCCGACACCACGAGAAGCCCTACGATTACAGCCAAGACCCCCAAAGCCTGAACGTCGAATGGCTTGAAGGTTACCATATACAGTATAGTGTTTATAATCATTGCCTGTAAGAAAAATATTTAATATTAGGTCTGCAAAGTTAGTCATTTTTACGCTATAATCAGAGTATTGTTATAGCTAATTTCCACAACTATTTATTTTTGCTTATTGTTTTGATTGGTATTGCCAAATCGACAAAAATACGAAGAGCGCCAATAAAAAGCCCTCTTCGCATTAAACACAAACCATTTATAATAATGTTGGGAATACTTGCTTCTACTCTAAGTTATTGTAAAACTCTACGATAGCCTCGATGCCTTTACGGAAAATATCGATGTCGAAGTTTTCGTCGGGCGAGTGAATAGCGTCGTCTTCAAGCCCGAAGCCCATTAATATAGTCTTGATACCCAATATTTTCTCGAAATTGGCAATGATAGGTATACTTCCTCCGCGACGTACTCCGACGGGCTTTTGTCCGAATGCTTTGTAGAAGCCTTTTTCGGCGGCACGGTATGCGAAATGGTCTGTCGGGCAGAGATATGCCTCGCCGCCGTGCATTGGGGTTACCTCTACGCGTACGCCTTTGGGGGCTATCTGTGCTACATAATCGACGAACATTTTCGATATTTTCTCGTGGTCTTGGTTGGCTACCAGCCGAGTAGATACTTTCGCCTGTGCCACAGAGGGTATCACCGTCTTAGAGCCTTCGCCCTGATAACCTCCCCAGATACCGCATACGTCAAACGACGGACGGCAGCTGTTGCGTTCGAGGGTAGAGTAGTGTACTTCGCCCTTTACATCGGTGATGTCGATAGCTTTTTTGTACTCCTCTTCGTCGAAGGGTATACGAGCGTAGTTTTCTTGTTCTTCGGGTGTCATATCTACCACGTCGTCGTAGAAGCCGGGTATGGTGATACGTCCGTTTTCGTCGACCATACGGGCTATAATCTTACAAAGTTCGTTGATAGGGTTTGCCACGGCACCGCCGAAGTGTCCCGAATGCAGGTCGCGATTCGGTCCGGTTACCTTTATTTGCCAATATGCCAATCCCCGCAGCCCCGTTGTAAGCGACGGCGTAGCCTTGCTTATCATCGAAGTATCCGAGACAAGTATGACATCGGCTTTCAGTAGCTCTTTGTTGTCTCTGAGGAACTTATCGAGCGAGGGCGAGCCTATCTCCTCTTCGCCTTCGAGGATAAACTTGACGTTACATTTGAGTTCTTGGTTTTTGACCAAATATTCGAATGCTTTTAGCTGCATAAACGACTGACCCTTGTCGTCGTCGGCACCGCGAGCCCATATTTTGCCGTCTCTTATTTCGGGTTCGAATGGGGCAGACGACCACAGTTCGAGCGGTTCTGCCGGCATAACGTCGTAATGACCGTATACAAGCACCGTACGAACAGCTCCCGACACACGTTTTTCGGCAAAAACGATGGGATTGCCACTTGTCGGCATAATGTCGCACCTGTCGACGCCCGCTTGGAGCAAGAGCTCACGCCATCGTTCGGCACAGCGTATCATATCCTCCTTGTGCTCCGATTGTGCACTGACAGAAGGGATACGAATCAACGAAAAAAGCTCGTCATAGAAACGTTTTTCGTTCTCTTTGATATAATTTCTCACTTGCATAGTATTATGATTTTTATGATTATTTATTCGATAGAAAAAACTATGCTACAAAGGTAATAAAAAAACACCGTACAAAAGGTAGAAGTCTTACTTATATTTTTCCTATAATTTATATTATGTTAAGTAGAATATTGTCGGAATAAGTCAGTACCTATCTATGTTCTACTCGATTAATCGTAGAACGTATAAATAAACTCGTGTATTATAGTCATTTTTCTCACTTATCTGCTTGTAGAGTCATTTTAAATTATTATCTTTGAAAAATTTTATTGCCATAGATAATTGATTAACTATTAAATATTTATACAAAATGAAGGTATTTCATAATTTTAATGCTGGACCTTGTGTCCTCCCCAAGCCTGCGGTAGAATCGACTATTGAGGCTATTCGTAATTTTGATGGCACCGGTATCGGACTGCTCGAAATCTCTCACCGTACTCCGGGTTGGGAACGCGTGATGAAAGAGACTGCCGACCTGTGGAGAGAACTTCTCAACATTCCGGACAACTATCAAGTGCTCTTCCTCGGCGGTGGTGCAAGCACTCAGTTTTTCACCGTTCCTGCCAACTTGTTGAATAAAAAAGCTGCTTATCTGCAGACAGGTGTTTGGGCAAAAAAGGCGGTAAAAGAGGCTAAATTTTATGGCGAAGTAGAAGTAGTAGCTTCTTCGGAAGACAAAAACTACACTTATATCCCCAAAGGATACACCATACCCAAAGATGTCGATTATTTCCATATCACTACCAACAACACTATCTATGGTACGGAAATACACGAAGATATGGACTGCCCCGTTACTTTGGTAGCCGATATGTCTTCCGATATTATGAGCCGTCCGGTTGATGTGAAAAAATACGGATTAATCTACGGTGGTGCTCAGAAAAATGTAGGTCCCGCAGGTGTTACCTTCGTAATCGTTCGCGAAGATATACTAGGCAAGGTAGACCGCAAGTTGCAGACGATGGTAGATTATCGCACTCATATCGGCGACGAAGAGAAGAACCGCTCTATGTTTAATACTCCTCCCGTGCTGCCTATCTTCGTTATGCACGAAACACTCAAATGGGTGAAGTCGCTCGGTGGTGTGGCTGCTATGAACAAAATTAACAAAGAAAAAGCCGCTATGCTCTATAACGAAATAGACCGCAACAAAATGTTTGTAGGCACAGCCGCCAAAGAAGACCGTTCGCTGATGAACGTTTGCTTCGTGATGGCAGACCAGTACAAAGATAAAGAAGCCGACTTTATGGCATTTGCAAAAGAATGCGGAATGGTAGGTATCAAAGGACACCGCTCGGTAGGAGGCTTCCGTGCTTCGTTGTACAACGCTTGTCCGGTAGAAAGTGTCAAGGCTCTGGTAGAATGTATGCAGGAGTTCGAAAAAAAGAACGCTTAATGTGAACTGAATAAAGGTATTGTCGAGACTCGTTTGTCGGCGGCAATACCTTTTTTGCCTTATTAGAGTATAGAACATTATTGTACCTTACGGTAAGTAATAACACAGTTTGTACAGTGTCTCTGAAAGTAGAAAATATTTATAAGACATACGATAAAAAAAGCGTCTTAAACGGAGTGTCGTTGTACGCCGACGACAACCGCATAGTAGGTCTGCTCGGACCGAACGGAGCAGGCAAATCGACCCTGATGAAAATCATCACGGGATACGTCACTCCCGATAGCGGACAGGTAGAGGTGTGTGGCGAGAAGATAGCTTCCAATGCAATCGATTACAAGAAAAATATCGGATACCTGCCCGAACACAATCCGTTGTATCTGGATATGTATGTGAAAGAGTATCTTACACATATAGCCGAACTTTACGGAATAAAAGACACCCAACGGGCTGTTGCCGAAGTAGTCGAAAAGACAGGGCTTACTCCCGAGAAGCACAAGATAATCCGTCAGCTATCGAAGGGTTATCGCCAGCGTGTAGGGTTGGCACAGGCTATTATTCACAACCCCAAAGTACTTATCCTCGACGAGCCTACAACGGGACTCGACCCGAACCAAATTATCGAGATACGGCAACTGATAGCCGACTTCGGCAAACGACATACGGTGCTGTTTTCGACACATATATTGCAAGAGGTCGAAGCAATCTGCCAAAAAGCCGTACTGATAGACAAAGGAAATATTATATTGGAACTTAATGAGGACGAAATATCGATAGAACGCCTCGAAAGAGAGTTCTTATCCATTAAAAATTAGAGTATTATAATACAAAAAAAACATAACAATTATGCATAAAATTTTGTTTATCGTTGCCGCAATAGCCGTATTGTATGGCTGCGATACTCGGAAACAGCCGCAAGTAGTCGATACAGACCTGATAGCTGTCGTACATACCGTCCGCTGCGACACTAACGAGATGAGTCGGTGGATAGCGCCGTATAAAACCACACTCGACCGTGTAATGGATGTTCCTATCGGTTATGCACCGCAGACGCTGCAAATAGGTCTGCCCGAGTCGTCGCTCGGAGCAATGGTAACCACTGCAATGGGCTACTATGCCACAACGCACAAACAGCATTACGACTGTATAGTAACGAATATAGGGGGCATACGCGACTCATTGGCACAAGGCGAAATAACCGTCGGTAGCATATTCCGTATATCTCCGTTCAACAATAGGCTTGTAGTGCTGACCATATCGGGTAGCGAGCTGCGTGAACTTTGTCGAATAATTGCCGCTCAGGGAGGGCAGGTTACCTCAGGCATAGCTATGACTATTGCCAATGGCTCAGCCGAAAACGTCAAAATAAATAAACTGCCGATAGATACCCTACGTAACTACAAGATACTTACGAACGATTACCTCTCGTTTGGCAACGATTATCTGTATCCGTTGGCGAAATATACGTCGATATATGCTTTCGAGGCGACGCTACGCGAGGTGATAATGGACTATATCAGATATAATACCCGAAAAGGCAAACCGATAACAGCACAAAAAGGTAATGAAGTAAAGAAAATATGAAAAAGATAGTATATATATGGGGCATAGTGGCATTATTGATAAGTTGCACCCCGAAAAAGCAACAACTACTGATACTCTGCACAAACGATTCTCATTCGCAAGTAGAGCCAAAAGACGGCAATAAAGGTGGATTCGCCGCCAGAGCCAACCTTGTCGACAGTCTTCGCAAAATCTATCCGCTTAATCTATTGCTCGACGCAGGCGATATTATGCAAGGTACACCATACTTCAACATATATCACGGACGGATAGAGATAGCCGCCTACAATCGTCTCGGATACGATGCGATAACTCTCGGAAATCACGAGTTCGACTACGGACTCGATACGTTGGCAATGTTTCTGCGGCTGGCATCATTCCCCGTCGTATCGTGCAACTACAAGGTCGATGGCACATCTCTCGAGGGATTGGTAAAACCATACGCCATATTTGATCGTGGCGGTTTGAAGATAGCCGTCGTCGGTTTCGGTGTTTCGCCCGAAAGCCTTATATTGATGTCGAATTTCGAACCTGTAAAGTATCTCGATCCCATCGAGCGTGGCAATTACTATGCCGATAGTCTCCGCGGTGCCGGTGTGGATTATATCATAGCACTATCGCATCTCGGGTATGTCTCGAATGGTGGCGAAAACGACTCTACCTTGGCTGTAAAAAGCCGAAATATAGACCTCATTCTTGGCGGGCATACTCACCATATCCGCAAAGATACTATAATCAACAACTTGCAAGGCAAACCCGTACATTACCTTACCACCCACAAGGCAGGGCTTGAAATGGACAAAGTTATAGTAGAATTCTAATCGGTATTTTCGTTCGGCAAAGATAATGTTACAGCAGCAGGCTTATCGGCTTTTCTACTCCGAAATAGAAAATTGGCAACTGGCAAAAGACAAATATTCCGACCTCAAAGCAAGTGTTTCCAAGCGGTTGGAATTTGGAGATTTCGGTATCGATGTCGTATGCAATCCCGCACGAATACGCTCAACGATGGCAGAGGTGCAGCGAAAGCTCGAGAAAATGAGGCATTTGCCTAACAACTCTCAGGCTGCCGCCGCAGTAGATTCATCGAACGATAGCTGTTTCTTATGTTCCGACCGCCGCCCGAAAGAACAGAAATCTATCGTGGTAGGCGATTTCGAAGTATTGGTGAACCCCTATCCGATTTTCCCGATACATTTTACTATCGTATATAAAAAACATATACCGCAGCAGATACTGCCATACTTCGACGAATATCTCTATTTTGCCCGCAATCTGACGAATTTCGCAGTCTTCTTCAACGGAGCAAATTGTGGGGCTTCGGCTCCGTTTCATCTGCATTTCCAAGCGGCAGAGAAACGTTATTTCAACGTCGTAGGCGACTACTCTACTCTGCCACAGCAATATTTCGAAGTCGTAGAGCGAGACGATACACTTACTCTGACTTCGATTAGAAACTATCTGAGAAAAGTATTCGTAATATCTACCTCCGACCCTCTGCGGGCAAAAGCCGTTTTGGAACGACACTTTATGCAGTATATCGACGACAATATGATTAATATAATATGCTGCTACGAAGATGGACAATATCGGATTTTCGTATTTCCTCGACAAACCTTTCGTCCCTCGCAATTCTTCGACGACAACCCCAATAAAAGACTTGCCATATCGCCAGCTTCGGTAGAGATGAGCGGATGTTTCGTTACTATTTTCCGTGAACATTTCGACCGTCTCGATGCTAACGAAATAGTCGACATTTACAGCCAGATATCGTAAATATCATATTTATTTCATACACCACAAAAGACAATGAAAAAGAGACTTATCGTATATCTTTTTTTAGCGATATTACTTACCGCTTGCAAGATGAAACCAATAGGCGTAATCGGCGAAAAAAAGATGGAAAACATCATTTACGAACTCACACTCACCGAGGCTATAATATATACCTACGACGATAAAATATCGACCAAAGAACGTAAAAAACTTTACAACGACGTATACGCAAAATACGGTATCGACGAAGCGAAATATCTCGCATCGCTCAAATGGTACACCGAAAACCCGAAATATATCGAGATAATATACGACAATGTCAAAAGTCGTATCGATACACTGAAATCGGAGGTAGCAAACTACAAATTCCATCCGGAGGAGAAAATCACCGACCAACTGCGACAACTCGATACTATCGAGATGTATCGGTTCGAGCCCCGATATACGTTCGAAGCTACGCCGCCGACCGACAGTCTGAGATTTACCGTCGAAAGTAAAGACAGTTTTGCTCTCGAAGACAAATATATATTCAAGTTATTGATGCGGGCAGATAAAATTTCGAACAGCAAAGACACGATGGCAAAATCCGATGTCGAGCTTACAATAACCTACTCCGACGGTTCGACGAAAATATTGAAATGCCCTATTATCGCCAACTCCAAGACATATCGCTATACATTCACGCCAAAGCAACGTACCGACGTGGCTCCGACGAAGATAGAGGTAAATATGTTTCGCTCGTCGGAACTCGTACGACGACTACAAATTGATAGCGTACATCTTTTCAGAATATTCAACAAACGAAAATATCCTCTCCCCGAAGAAAAACCGTCGGGTACATCTACGGAAAATACCGGTCTTATAATCGACAAAATCGATAATGTAATCATCGACGACAATACGTCGGGCAATTGACAGATTCGAAATAAACCAAAATTAAAATATTATGAATATCAAAAATTACAATTTCAAAGGACAGAGAGCCTTCGTACGAGTGGATTTCAACGTGCCACTCGAAAACGGTAAAATTACGGACGATACTCGCATACGCGGGGCAATGCCTACTCTGAAAAAGATTATCGGCGATGGCGGACGGCTTATCATTGCATCGCATCTTGGACGTCCCGAAAAGAATCCGGACCTCAAGTATTCGCTACGGCAAATCGTCGATACTGTGTCGGAATATCTCGGAGTGAAAATAGCATTCGCTCCGGATTGCGGCAAAGCCCGAAGCCAAGTGGATGCTCTCGGCGACGGCGAAGCACTTATGCTCGAGAATCTTCGGTTCTACGCCGAAGAAGAGGGGAAACCCCGAAATACCGAAAACCTCGACGAAACGCAAAAAGCAGAAGCCAAAAAGACAATGAAAGAGGCTCAAAAGCAATTTGCAGCCACGCTCGCATCGTATGCAGATTGCTACGTAAACGATGCATTCGGCACTGCTCACCGAGCACACGCCTCGACGGCTCTGATAGCCGACTTTTTCGACAAATACCATAAAATGTATGGCTTCTTGATGGAAAAAGAGGTAAATGCAGTAAAAAATGTTATGCACGACCCGAAGCGTCCGTTTACCGCCATAATGGGAGGCTCGAAGGTAAGCTCCAAAATCGATATCATACGCAACCTTATGAACAAAGTCGATAACCTTATCATTACGGGAGGTATGACTTATACGTTTACAAAAGCTCTCGGAGGCAAAATCGGAAACTCTATCTGCGAAGACGACAAACTGTCGCTGGCTCTCGAACTAATATCGGAAGCTAAGGCAAAAGGAGTGAAACTCGTGATGGCTGTCGATGCGAAAATAGCCGACAAGTTTGCAAACGACGCCAATACTCAGTTCGTCGACGACGGCAAAATACCCGACGGATGGATCGGAATGGACATCGGCCCGAAGACCGAACAACTCTTTGCCGACGTTATCGAAAGTTCGAAGACCATACTATGGAACGGACCTGCCGGAGTATTCGAGATGGACAATTTTTCGCATGGTTCGTTTGCCATCGCACAGGCTATAGTAAACGGAACGAAAAAGGGAGCTTACTCTCTCGTCGGTGGTGGCGACTCTGTGGCGTGCGTCAATAAATTCGGATTTGCCGATAGCGTAAGTTATGTATCGACGGGTGGCGGAGCATTGCTTGAAGCCATCGAAGGTAAGGTTTTGCCAGGTATTGCAGCTATAGAAAAGTAGTTTTTTTCATTTCATAAAAGCGGAGGTTATCAAATTGTTTGGTAGCCTCTTTTATTTATTGCTGTCCGATAAAGTTTTTTATTGGATAAAAAACAGGGCTGAGAAGTTCAGCCCCTTTTGTTTAATTTTGCGTAGCATCAAAAACAGAATCAAACAATGCCCAAAAGTAATCATCTTATCGGACACAAATAATGTCTTACATATTTTGATTACTCAATTACGACTTCCGCAAATCCAAGGTTTTTGAATAGAGAGGTGAGTTTTTCTACTCCAGATTCTTTTGCCAAATCCAATATTCCGCCGTCGACAGCACTCTTTTCAAGACTTTCTCTTGCTTCTTTTTTATACTCGTTTACATCGTCAAAAGACCATTTTCCGGATTCTACGAACGTTTCAAAATTAGATGGATTGGTAATGATATCTAATATTTTAACGGGAGGAAGTTTTATACGAATGGTTTTATTTTCGATAATTATATCTTTTTCTGTCAGAGCCGACATATCAAAACCGGCACGAACTTTACCTTTTACTATTATAACCAATTCGGCATCAAATAGAGTTCTTTTCTTTACTTTATTTATAGTTGTCTCTTGATAATATGTAGCGGTAGTAAATTCGGCTAATTTATTTATCTCCTCTATAAAATTCTCTGTCTTATCGATAGTAATCGGTTTTGATGTAAAAATATTTTGAAAGTTGCCATTATTACAGAATTTCCATCCGATTAAAAGAGCAACAATACAAATTACTAAAACTCCTATTGGTATAATGATCTTCTTCATAATAAATTAACTGTGTTTTTTGAATTCTATATTTACATTTGTAAAGCCGGCTTGTTTTAAAAATGCCTCTAAGAACAGTTTTGCATTATTCTCAGCATCATCAAAAATTCCCATATCGGGAACGCTTTTCAGTATATCTGCTTCACCTTGGGCTAAAATAGCATCTCGCTCTTTGTTTGAAAACGACGAACGTGTTATGGACGTTTTTTCATAAATCAATTTGATATTCTCAGGTTTTAAATTAACGGATAACAGCTCTGCCCCGGGCAAGGTAATAGATATACTCTTCTTTTCAATATTTGCCTTAATATCACTATCTTCCAATTTGCTCAAATCAATTCCTGCTTTTAGAATTGCTTTACAAGAAAATAGTATTTTCCTATCCCCGAATTTGTACCAAGTAGCATTGTCGTTTGCCTTTACTATTTTTGTAACGACATATTCTACCGTACCGAGTTCGGTCAATGACGTTATCTTACCTACTTGCTCTTCCATTTGTTTATAACTAATATCTTGCTTACAAGAAAATAGAGCAAAAAAACAAATAGATACCAAAATTTGAACCATTAGCTTTTTCTTCATAAAACAAATATTTTATTATTAATAATCTGACATACACCTACTTAGGCTACTTTAATGTGATTTACTTCACTTTTTCCTATCTTTCATCAGCGGTATGAACGTGTTGAAATAATTTTCGCCTTTGCGGACAACGCCGTCGAGTCCCTTGCCACCTGTCTTAGAGCGTTTTACGTCGCCGAAGATACCTTTTTCGAGAGCCGTAAAGAGTCCTTCGGTCTGTAGTTTGTCCAATAGCTCAATAGTGTCGTCGAGCACCTTTTGGGCACGGCTCTGTATGATACCGCCCTTTTTGAACTCCATCTCGTCGCCTATGCTCTTCATATTGCCGAAGATATATTTTGCGTTTTCGATACTCAGGTAACGGTCGCTCATAAAGGGCGTATGTATGGCTTCGGTCGGCATACCGAGAAGCTGCAGTCCCTGGTGTGTCCAGATGCCGATGATATTGAATAGTGCGTCTTGTATGTGTCCGCGGAATATATTGCCTGTCATAAACTTGGTGGGCGGCATATATTTCAGAGGTGCGTTGGGGAAAATCTCGCGTGTCATCTGAGCCTGTGCCAACTCGAAGAGGAAACCGTTTTCGAGTTCGGGGTTCATCTCGAAGGCGTGTCCCAGCCCCATCTGTTCCTCGGGCAGCCCTGCGATAGCGGCAAGCTGTTCGTTGATACAGTCCGACGCCAAGACGGTGTGAGCTGCTTCGACAGCATCGGCAGTGGTCAGGTAATTGTCTTCACCGGTATTGATGATGACTCCCGCGAAACCGTTGATAACGCGGCTGAAAAATTGGTCTATGAGCGTTCGCTGCGGGTTGATGTCGCGAAAGAGGATGCCGTACAGAGCGTCGTTGAGCATAACGTCGAGTCCTTCGAGTGCTCCCATAGCGGCTATTTCGGGCATACATAGCCCCGAACAGTAGTTACAGAGACGTATGTAACGCCCTATTTCCGCTCCCACTTCGTCGAGAGCTTTACGCATTATACGGAAGTTTTCCTGCGTGGCGAACGTACCGCCGAATCCCTCTGTGGTAGCTCCGTATGGCACATAGTCGAGCAAGCTCTGCCCCGTAGTACGTATGACGGCGATAATATCGGCTCCTTGCCGTGCGGCAGCCTGAGCCTGTACGACGTCTTCGTATATATTACCCGTTGCCACGATGACATACAGATAGGGTTTGGTACCCTCGCCGACGGTCTCGATGAAATGTTCACGTTTGTGGCGACGTTCGGTTATGCGTTCGATGGTCTTGTTTATAATCGGTTGTAAGACAGCTTCTATCTCGCTGCGGGAGTTTATTTTTTGCCTCGATATATCGAGTTTGTCTTGGGCGATACTTTCGGCTATCTCCTGAGTGGTGAGCCCTGTGTTTATCATCGTATTGCCGAGCCAAAACATAATACCTTCGCCCAGTATGCCGTTGTTTTTGAGGTGGTCTACCACGACGTTGGGCAGAGGCACTCCGTTGGCATCTACGCCGTCTATGCCAAGAAGGCGGCATACGGTACGTTCTACGGTAACGGTAGTATAGCCATCGACAAAATTTTGCACATCGCCGGCTATATTTTTTGCTATCTGTTTGGCGTGCGAAATCTTCTGAGAATCAAGTCCGAGTTTACTTTGCATATTTTTTTCTGTATGTTTAAATTAAAGCACGCAAAGTTAGTAATTTTTTTTGCATAACGAGGCGTGTTACTCTTTGACCAACTCCTCGAACTTGCCGTCGTCGTAGAATACTATTATCTTGCGTATGGTCCTCTCTACAATCTTTTCGACTATTTTTTCGACGACCTTCACCTCCTTAACTGCCTCAGTTGCAGCCGTAGCGGTGGCGGGTATAGTCATGGTTCGTTCATCGTTTTCCGAGACACTACGCCTCGTCTCCTCGTAGGCAGCGGCAGGTGGCGTAATCTCTTGCTTGGCTGCGTTATCTACGAAATCGGGAAACAAACTGGGGCTCTGAGAATCGTTTATTTTTTCATACATCTCTCCGT
>CAJPNS010000011.1 GCA_905372135.1 Porphyromonadaceae bacterium
GAAGGGACTCGAACCCCCACGCCTCTCAGCACCAGATCCTAAGTCTGGCGTGGCTACCAATTACACCACAGCCGCAGAAAAACAGAGTGCAAAGGTAATAATTAATTACGAATTACAAATTGTGAATTACAATTTTTTGATTAAGCAATAGCAAAAAGCTGATTTTATCACCAATAGCGACATATTGTCAGTAGAATAAAGGTCTGTTACGTCTATAAGATGTCTATAAGCTCGCTATAAGGTAAAACTTTATAAAAAAACACCATTTCCTGCCAAATTGTCGGTGAGAGCTAACCTTGCATAAGCGATAGAAACAGACGAAAAAATCATTACTTTTGTACTGTACAAAACGATAAAAAACAGAGATGAACCATTTCTACGAAATAGCCCTTACGCTTATAAAAGGCATAGGAAAAATAAGGATACGCAACTTGATATCCATATATGGCACTGCCGAACAGGTATTTAGTAGAAAAAGCATCAATACCAGAATATCGGGACTCGGCGATATAGTCATCTCCGAAAGCGATAGAGACGAGGCTCTACGACGTGCCGAAGCAGAGGCTAAGTTTATCGAGAAAAATAATATAACGACCTATTTCGTCCTCGACGAAGAGTATCCATATCGTCTCAGAGAGTGCGAAGATGCCCCGACAATACTTTATCGCAGAGGCGAGGCAAATCTCGACGCGGAGAAACTCGTAGCAGTGGTAGGCACCCGCAATATGACAGCATACGGCAGGGAACTCACCGACAACTTTATCTGCCAGATACCTAAGACTATAGGCAATATCGCAATAGTAAGCGGACTCGCCTATGGCGTAGACGGAGAGGCACATAAGGCAGCCCTCAAAGAGAATATACCTACCATAGCCGTAGTAGGACACGGGCTCGATATGGTATATCCTAAGCGACACAAGCAGTTAGCCGAGAATATATTGGAGCGCGGCGGAGCTATCGTATCGGAGTATCCTACTAATACTGTGGTAGATCCGTCGAACTTCGTACAACGCAATAGGATTATAGCCGGTCTGTCGGATGCGACGGTGATAATAGAGAGTGCCTGCAAGGGCGGGGCACTGCTTACGGCACAAGCAGCCAATAGCTACAACCGCGACGTATTTGCCTTCGCCGGAAGAGTCGACGATAAGTTTTCGCAAGGCTGCAACAACCTGATAAAGACCAACCAAGCTCAAATGATAACCGATACAGCCGATATGCTCGATATCTTGGAATGGGACAGAAGTCCTCAAAAACCTCAACAAGCCTCTATGTTCGTCTCTTTGTCGGACGAAGAGCAGCGTATAGTAGATAAAATCAGAGACATACCGGCTTCGGCAAACGACCTCAGCAGAACTCTGGGTATCCCTATTCAGAAGCTATCGGGGATACTGGTAATGCTCGAATTTAAAGGCGTAATAAAGATGCTCCCCGGAAATATTTACAAGGCTTAGCGAGAAATTGAATGTAAAAACACTCTCGTTTTACGTGTAATATGTGAAAAAACTATACCTTTGCATATATAAATCGTCGTCGTTTCGTTAGAATTATTTGAATGTATAAGACCGCAAGAAGAGCACTCGGAATATTGGTAATATCGCTTGTAACGTTAGCGATAATGCTCCCTTTGCTCATCAGCCTGCCCCCGATACAGAATTTTGTGGTAAGGCAGGTCGTAGATAATCTATCGGGAAAGATAGGTACGAAAATATCTGTCGATAAGGTAGATATCGGTATATTCAAAGGGTTTTCGGTCGAAGGGTTGTACGTAGAAGACCTCAGTAGCGATACGCTTTTATTTGCACGTAAGGTAGAGGCAAATATATCGATATTGAAGCTATTCGAAAAGAAAGTAGAGGTCAATAGCGTTACACTCGACGGTATAAAGATGAATATCGTTAC
The DNA here is from genome assembly GCA_905372135.1 of Porphyromonadaceae bacterium. GTDB lineage: Bacteria > Bacteroidota > Bacteroidia > Bacteroidales > Paludibacteraceae > F0058. Next base: position 1,903 of record CAJPNS010000011.1, read on the forward strand.
CGACAAGGCTGGCAATACGAACGTGTCTGTACTGAGCCGATTGTTCGAGACGGCGGGTAATACCGATTCGAAGTGGAGTTTCGTATTGCAGATTAAAGATATCCGGCTGACAAATAGCAGTCTGTCGTACCGAGATTTGACGAAATCGCCTTCCGAGAAGAGCGAAACGTTCGATGCCGCAAATATATTACTGTCGGAGATAAACGGGCAGTTTGTAGTAGATATTATAGATAAAAACTACTACAAAGGCAGAGTCGGCAGCCTTAGCTTTGTAGAACGGTCGGGATTCAGATTGAAAAACCTCGAAACCGCATTCTTGCTTACCGATAGCAATCTTACAATAAACAAGACAAGTCTCTCTTTGCCACACTCTGAGTTGTCGATAGATACTCTGGTACTTGGATTGCAGGCACATAAAAGGATATTGCTCAAAGGCTTTACCGCCGACATAGCTCCTGCAGATATTGCTTCCACAGCGCCTCAGATAGGTAATATCGACGGTAATATTTCGATAAAACTATCTGCCGAGGGTGTCTTGGAAGATATTCTTGTCCGACAATTGTCGGTGCGTAGCGGCAATTCATTGGCTCTTACGGGCAATGCGCGTCTGGTAGGGTTGCCCGACATCGAAAAAACATATATCTCGTGCAATATCGAAAATCTGTACGGATATATTCCTAAAATACAAGACCTAATAGCCGTATTCAACCGCAAACCGTTGGTATTGCCGCAAGAGATAGTGCGGATAAAGGAATTTTCGTACAAAGGAGAGATAAGCGGTTATCTCAACAGTATCAAGATAATAGGCAATCTCCGCACTCACATAGGTACCGTATATACCGACCTCAATATCAAGTCGTATCACCGATTATCGACATTCGATATCGATGGTCGCATAAGTTGCCCCGACGGACTCGCTCTCTCTCGTATAATGGACGACGACAATGGGCTGAGCAGTATAGTCGTAGAGGCATACGCAGAGGTACACGCAGGGCGAAACGTTCCTTTCGAGAGTAATGTAAATGCAAATATAAAGACATTGGTATTCAATGGCTACACTTACAACAATATTTCACTCAATGGGCAAATCGCACGAAATCGCTTCGAGGGTAATGCCTCGCTCGACGACGAAAACGGCAAAGTACGATTTCACGGGCTTGTCGATTTGAATGAAAAGATAAATAAGAAGTTCCAATTCGAAGCCTCGGTACGACATTTCAGACCTAATAGGCTCAGTCTCATCGAAGGGTACGAAAATCTGGAGCTCAACTTCGGCATTGCAGCCAACTTCACAGGTAATAAAATAGAGAATGTCAACGGAACAATCGTCTTAGACTCTATTGCCATAAAAAACAACGGCATATACACCACCGACAAGATATACATTTCGTCGAAAACTCAGAACGATTCGCTACAGACTATCGTAGAATCCGATTTGATAAACGGCTATATATCGGGTAAATATGCATTTGCAAAAGTGCCGTCTGACATTATGAATATGATATATAGCGTCATACCGATATTACGCAAGACGGCAGATGGGTTTGGGGCAAAATACGATTTTGCTACCAGAAACAACTTGGGATTTTATTTCGAGATAGAGCCTCTCAAAAAGCTATGCGACGTACTCAATATAGGTTGGACTACAACCCGAAAGAGTACCGTATCGGGCTTCTACAACGGCGACGTACAGATGTTTAACCTCGGCATAGAGATTCCACAGCTTGTAAATGGAAATATTCGGCTCAATTCTACCCGACTCAACTGTTACAACGACGCTCAAAATATTAAGTTCGTCGCTTCGTCGTCTGTTCAGTTGCCTCAAGATTCGATACTTGTAGCTATTAATTCCGATTTCGAAAGCGATTCGATAAATATGCTTATAGCGTGGAAAAACTTCGACCGAAAAAACTTTCTGGCAGGTGAAATATTTACAAACGCCAAACTATCGAGAGGTATAAACAACGATTTGAATCTAAATGTCAACATATTGCCAACACAGATAGAGGCAAAAAATAAAATATTCGACGTACGGAAATCGTCTGTCTTTACCGACTTCAAAACATTAACTATTAACCACTTCGCTATATCCAATGCAAACCAAAGTATAAAAATAGACGGAGTAGCCTCGAAACTCGCCGAAGACAAGTTGCAACTCTCGCTCAACGATATAGATTTGGGCTTCGTATCGTCGCTTTTACCCAAAGATGCTGCAATATCGTTTGGAGGCATAGTAACGGGCAATGCCACTCTATCGCAAGTATTCGACCGACCTTCGGTAGATTTGAGCGTAGCCTCCAACGACTTTATATTCAACGGATATTCGGTGGGTAAGATGCAAGCCGTTTCACAGTTCAACCACAACACCCAAAGTCTCGATTTCGAGGGGAAAGTATCTAACGATAGCGCTATGTCGGCGGCTACTCTTAAAGGTAAATGGTTTGTTTTCAGAGACTCACTTTTCATAGCAGGCGAGGCTTATAAGCTAAGGCTTCGATTCATCGAAAAGTTTGTAAAGACGATACTTGCCGAAGTAGACGGTTACGGTACGGGGTGGTTTAGGCTCGGAGCAAATCTTAAAGAGGGAAGTACCACTGTCGAAACAAAAGCAGCAGTCGACAAAGGACGTATAAAAATAGATATTCTCGGGTCGGACTTCTATTTCAGCGATACGCTCGAACTTACAAAAGACAAAATCATTATAAACAATATCGAACTATTCGATAGCCAAGGCAATAAGGCTATTGCCAACGGGTATGTATCGCATCGCCATTTTATCGACAATATTAAGTATAAGATAGATATACAGGGCAGTAATATACTGATATTCAATAGAAAAAAATCTTCGGATATGCCGTTTTTCGGACAGGTATATGCCTCGGGATACGGCACTATAAGCGGTACCGAAGCACACAGCGATATTAATTATATCGCTATAGTAGAGCCCAATAGCAAGGTAGTAATAGCTCTCGACGATGCTGCGTCGGCCTCTTCTTCGACAAACAACTTTCTATCGTTCTCCACAGCAGACAGTACTTCAAAAATGTCGTCGGGCAAACAAATGACAAAAATACCTCCGACATCTACCGTAAATCTAAATCTTACGGTAAACGTCAATCCCAACGCACAGCTCCAACTACTTATCGACCAGACTTCGGGAGATATGATACAAGCCCGCGGCGAAGGTATTTTCAATATCGGATACAACAGTAAAACAGAAGATATGTCGCTCAAAGGTGCTTATACTCTGACAGAAGGCAAATATTTATTTACCTTCCAGCAAGCACTCGAAAGAGAGTTCTCGATATCGCCGGGCTCTACTCTCGTCTGGAACGGCGACCCAACGAATCCTACTATTAACCTGAAAGCCATACACAAGACAAGAGCCTCGGTAAAAGGGCTATTCGACCCGACGGTGAAATCGGTATCAAACGCTATGATACCTGTAAACTGTATCCTGAACCTATCGGGAGTACTCACCAGTCCGAATATAACATTCGATATAGAGCTGCCAAACTCTACCGACGATACCCGTAGGGCATTGAAAAACATTATCAATACCGAAGAAATGATGAATCGCCAGATAATATATCTTTTGGCGTTTGGTCGCTTTTACAATCCCAATTCGAATATGCCAAACAACGAGCAGCCAAATCAGGGCAACCAGACTACATCCGACGTTATATCGTTGGTAGCCTCTACATTAGGTAGCCAGCTCAACAACTTACTTTCACAGATATCCGATAAGTTTACCATAGGAGTCAATATAAAACTCGAACAAGACCAGACGGCAGGCACACGAAACAACGAATACGGAGTAAATATAAACTATGCTCCAAACGAAAGAATAATGATTAACAGTAGCTTGGGATATAGAGACGATGATTTGAAAAAAACGACACAGCCCACTCCCGAACAAAACAAAGGATGGAACAACGCCATTCTCGACTTCGAACTCGAATACAAACTCAACCAATCGGGACGACTTGCAGGCAAGGTTTACAACCGTACCAATAGCATTCAAGACTTCAAAGACGCTCCGTATACACAAGGCATCGGAGTGATGTATCAGGAGAGCTTCAACTCTCTCAAATCGTTGATAGCCAAATATAGAAAACAAAAGAAAAAAACGAAAAACAAGAGAAGTAACATAAAACCTTTGCAAACAAAAACAGTCGAATCGGGATATGAATCAATATAAAACCATTACATTTGTATTTTTAAAATAGTAATAATAACATGAGAAAAGCATTATTAGTGGCTATCGTAGCCTTATTGTCGGCAACAACATTTGCCCAGTTACCAAAAGTAACACTCAAAACCCTCGACGGTAAAACCATCTCGACAGAGACCCTCAGCAACGACGGAAAACCCTTTATAATAAGCTTTTTCGCTCTGTGGTGCAAACCCTGCCAAAGAGAACTGAAAGCTATTGCCGAGGTGTACGACGAATGGCAGAAAGAAACAGGAGTAAAGCTATATGCCGTCTCTATCGACGAGGCTCAGAACATACACAAAGTGAAACCTCTGGTAGACCAGAACGAATGGGAATACGAAGTATTGCTCGACCCAAACAGCGACTTCAAACGTGCACTGGGCGTTACGATGATTCCAGCCGTGTTCATCGTAGATGGCAACGGTAAAATAGTGGATTCGCGCAACGGCTATACCGACGGCTCGGAGAACCATCTTATAGAGAAAGTCAGAGAATTGATAGGTAATAAATAAACCTCAGGCAACAATGAGATTGAACGTCAGAGTTATTGCTTTTGTTTTGGCGGTGTTTTCGTCTGCCGCCGCTTGTGTAGACACATTGGCTCAGGAGAATAGCACCACCTACTTGTCGGGGAGCATTCAGAGCGATATGCTTTTCCCGCAGGCAGATAGCGTCATCGGTACAGGTGCGGTAACGGATAAATTCCTGTCCAACACATATTTGAATCTTAATTTCGGCAGTCAATATGTCGATGCCGGAGCACGATTGGAACTGCTCAACAAGCCTCTGCCCGGCTTCGAGAAAGAATTTGCCGGGGCAGGTATCCCCAACTTCTACGTTACAGGAAAATTCAAAAACAACACCCTGACAGTGGGCAACTTCTACGACCAATTCGGTAGCGGGCTCATATTCCGTACATACGAAGAACGCTCGCTCGGTATCGACAACTCTCTACGCGGTGCAAGGCTATTCTTACAACCGTATAGTGGCATACGTTTCAAGCTACTTGGCGGCGTGCAACGTGTGTATTTCAACTACAACGAGTCAAACGCTTGGGAATTCGACTTCACGCAGGGAGCAGTATGGGGTAGCGACTTAGAACTCAATATAAATGAATGGGTTAAGTATCTGCAAGATAACGATTGGAATGTAATGCTTGGAGCATCGTTTGTGAGCAAATATCAGCCGAAGGAGAATATTTACAGGACACTTACACAAAAACTGAATCTCCCCGAAAATGTTGCCGCAGGCGACATACGTCTACAATTGCAGAAAGGCAATTTCGGTCTACTTGCGGAGTATGCCCTCAAAGCCAACGACCCAAGTGCCGACAACGAATATATCTACAAAGACGGTTCGGCTCTGTTGCTCTCGGGTACATACTCCCGCAAGGGACTGAGTGCTATGTTGCAAGTAAAACGCAGCGACAATATGGCATACCGCAGTATCCGTACACAACGCGGCAGTGCAGCATTTATCAACCACCTGCCCGCTTTCACCCAGACACACACTTATGCTCTGGCGGCTCTGCGTCCGTATGCTACACAGCCCGCAGGCGAATGGGCTATACAGGGTAGCTTCGGATATACATTCAAGAAAGAGACTCCGCTGGGAGGCAAATACGGCACTACCGTAAAACTCAACGCTTCGTATGTATGCGGCTTACAGAAAGAGTACCTCCAAGACCTCGACGGCAACAATCGCCTCGTAAGCGGCGACCCAAACCCCAAGTACAATATCAAGGGCAGCGACGGCTACACTGCGCCGTTCTTCGGTTTCGGTGAAACGTACTACACCGATATCAACGTCGAATTGACAAAGAAAATATCCAAATCGTTCTCGTTCAACGCCACTTATCTGTTTCAACAATACAACCCGAGAGTGATAGTAAGCGAACCCGAAGATATAGTAACATCGAATATATTTATATTCGAAGGTAAAAACCATATCACAGACGGCTTCTCGCTCCGTTACGAGCTGCAATACCTCATAGCCAGTCCATACGGCGGCGCCGACGACCCCACTTCGCCGACATACAGAAAACCGATAGAACGTACAAACCAAGGCGACTGGATATTCGGGCTGGTAGAAGCCTCTCTGTTCGGCAAACTTATGGTGTTTGGGCAGAATATGTTCAACATAGGCTCCACCAAGCTGAATTACTACAACGCGGGAGTTACTTACAATCTCGGAGCTCACAGAATACAGGTAGCATACGGACGTACTCGTGCGGGCTACAACTGTTCGGGCGGTGTGTGTCGATATGTACCGGCATTCAAGGGATTGCAGGTATCGTATAATATGACTTTTTAAAACGATTTTCAAAAAAAACAGATAAAAGCAAACACCTTATGAGCATAAGAAACAGTATATTTATGACACTGCTGGCTGCGGCACTGCTGACAGCCTGCGACAATATACCGGTAAGCGACAGGACTACCCCTCTCGACGCCTCTTCATTCAAGAAACCTGTCGTAGTGGTAGACTTCACGGGAGTAGACTGCACCAACTGCCCCAAAGCCGCCAAAGTACTAAGCTCGATGCACAGTATTATGGGCGACAAGATCATAGGCATAGCAATGTATCCCGATTGTAGCTTCAACCACCACGCCACATTCGACCTCAAATGCCCCGAATCTACGGAGTATTACAAGGCTTTCGGCGACTTGTCGAAGATAGTACTGCCTTCGGGTATGGTGGATTTCGTACAATACAAGACACAATACATCTTCGACTACACGCTGTGGAACAGTGCCGTTTTGGAACGTACCACACAAGATACGCCCATAGAAGTATCGCTTACTGTCACAAAGGAAACCAAAGGCGACACCACAAATCTGAATATTGCCTCTAAGGTAACCGCACAGTCGGCGGTATCGGGCAGTACGGCACTGATACTGTGGCTCGTCGAAGACGGTATAGTAGGCTACCAAAACGACGGCGGTGCTCCTCGCAACGACTACGTACACAACCACGTACTGCGTACTGCTATCAACGGTCTGTGGGGCGAGAGTATATCGCTCTCCGCGACAGACACAGTGACGAAAACCCTAAGCTACGAGGTGAAAAACGATAAGTGGAAACTCGAAAACTGCTCGGTAGTGGGTGTCGTAATCAATACCAATACCAAAGAGATAATAACAGTCGGCATGGCAAAAGTGCAGTAACAGCACGGTAAAAACAGGAATAATTAATTTAATCACAAAATAAAAAAAGGAAAATAAGATGAGAAAAATCAGTTTAATAGCATTAGCAGTATGCTCTATGATTCTTGTTGCTTGCAAGAACAACACACCAGACAAGAACGATCCCGAAAAGGTGAAATTCGAAGTAAAGTATAAACCCAATGCCAAAAGCAATTGGGTGGTGGTAAAGGAAGGCGATGTGATAACTTTCGATAAGCCAAACTCCACCGACCCTAAAAAACCCGACGAGTATCTGTTCGACGGTAAGATTTTTTCAAACGTAACCATTAAGGTAGTAATCGACGCCGTAAGAGACTACCAAGAAGGTACTACCGACTATCATTGCACCGATAGATGTATGGATGGCAACGGTCAGAAGACAGAGACTATAGAACCGGGTATGCCTGTAGAGAAGGGCTCCGACGACGAAAGTGGTCTGCCGTTCCAATGGCATTGTACGCCAAAGGCTGCAGGCGACAACAATCTTACTCTCACTGTATATCAGAAAGACGATAAAAACAACAAATTGACCTTCAAAATCAATTTCAAAAAATCATAAAACGAAGTTTTGATACAGCAAAATATCATCGACGAGTATCGTCCGTATTACGATAATGAAGTGCCTGAGGCAGTCGCAAGAATTGCCTCAGACTCTTTGTTTGAGCAGATAGTAAGATACGTTTTCCCAAACGAAGATTATAAGACTTTTGTCGACGACTTCCGCCGAATAGCGTCGGTAGACGATTTCCAATCGAAAGTAATGGACAAAGCTATCGGCAACATCGTAAGAGCCACCTCGGCAGACCTATCGTACAGCGGTATCGACCTTATCGACCCGAGGAAGAGTTATACCTACATATCGAACCACCGCGATATAGTGCTCGACTCAGCCATATTGCAGACCATATTTTATGCAAACAATATCAAGACTTCGGAAATAACCTTCGGTAGCAACCTTATGCGTCCGCAGATAGTGGTCGATATTGGTAAGATAAACAAGATGTTCAAGATAATACGCGGAGGCACGGCGAAGGAGATTTTCGTCAATTCGCAAAATGTATCGGACTATATGAGGTATGCTATCACACACAAGAACGAGTCTACTTGGATAGCTCAACGCAATGGGCGCACCAAAGACGGCGACGACAAGACACAAGTAGCTGTCATCAAAATGTTTGCAATGAGTAGCGATAAGCCTTTTGCCGACAACTTGGCAGAAATGAACATCGCTCCCATATCCGTATCGTACGAATACGAGCCTTGCGATATCCTCAAGACGCGAGAAGTCTATCTCAGTCGCAAAAACGGCTCATACACCAAGACGGCAAACGAAGATATCAACAGCATCATTACAGGCATAACGCAATACAAGGGACGTATCCATTACACCATCTGCTCGCCGATAGGAGCCGACGAACTTGCCCGATACGACTCTGCCTCACACAACGATAAGTTCCGTCTGCTTGCACAAGACATCGATAGGCGTATCTACGGAGGTTACCGACTTTTCCCGAACAATTATATCGCTTTCGACCTCCTTGCAAACGGCAGCGACTTTACCTCCGAGTATACTCATACTCAGCGCGAAGCATTTATATCATATACCGACAAAGCTCTGAGTCTCTTGGAGGGCGACAGAGATGAGCTCCGCAATATTTTCCTCGGTATCTACGCCAATCCCGTCGGTAACGTCGTCGATATCAAATAAAACGATATGAACAGCACGTTTGCACTTGTGCCTATAGAGCTATTCGACCACAGAGAGCCGTCGGCTTATCTGCCTGCCAAGAGAAGCTATCTACGGCGAGTCGATATCGTCGTGCAGAAGTTCGATTCGCTCGGCGTGGTGGGGCTCTACGCTGTGGGAGCAGCCGATTTTATCGCCCGAAAGCTATTCGATTTAGTCGAATATGCTTCTAACAACGTGGGAGAGACACTCTTCGCTTTGGTCGAAGACAAAAGACTTTTCGTAGTGGCTCTAAGAGACCTCGACATACGTTTGGCCAATGTGTTTGATGTCGACAGCGACGAAGATATAGTATATTTTATCCTCATTGCAGTCCAAAACACAGGTTTAGACATTGGTCAGACAAGAGTAAAACTATCATCATCGCCCATCAGACACTCGCTTATATCGTTGATGAATAGATATATCGATACCGAACACATGTCGGTATCGTTCGGGTAAACGATACGACTCGGGCAGGCAAATATCTACAACATACTGACAAATCTACGTCGTATTCGGCAATACTTTCGTATCTTTGCCGCAAATTTCGAAAAAGTATAATATCATGTACAAGTATAAACTCGTGATTTTCGACCTCGACGGTACGCTTATAAATTCGGTCTTAGACCTTGCCATTGCTACCAACTACGCTCTGCAGCATTACGGATATCCGCAGCACCCCGAAGATAAGTATCGTTACTTCGTTGGTAATGGAGTAGATATGCTTCTATATCGCTCGCTCCCCGATGAGTGTAAAAACGACGAGTGGGTAAAGAAGATGCGTCAGGTAATGATGCCCTACTACGCTGCTCACTGCACCGACAATACCGCTCCCTATCGGGGTATCGTCGATATGCTTAAGACCGTCGAGCGCGAGGGTATAAAGATAGCTATTGCGTCGAACAAACACCAGTCGGCAACTGCCCCTATGGTAGCTCACTACTTCGGCGACATCGATTTTGTAGCTGCTCTCGGTCAGCGAGAAGGATTCCCTACGAAACCAAATCCTACCATTGTCGACGATATCCTCCGCATTGCCGACGTAGACCGTAGTCGGGTGCTCTATGTAGGAGATACCGCCGTAGATATGCAGACAGCTCATAATGCGGGAGTCTCTGTAGTCGGTGTTACTTGGGGCTTTCGTCCTCGCACCGAACTCGAAGCCGAAAAGCCCGATTTCATCGTCGATACCGTCGATAGCCTTCTAAGCCTGATTCTATCGCACTGATACGAATATCGATACACGCCAATCGGGAAGTGTCCCCAAAAAATAGTGTGTGGTTCGGTTTTGTAAAAGCAAAGGGGAGCAGCCCTGTTTGTTTAGTTTTGTCGTTTTTTACGAAATAGCCTTAAATAGCGACAGATATTATTGTATATAAACACTTTAAGCCTCAAAAGAAAATTTGTAACATAAGCCCCAAACAGCAAGCGGCGGCAAGCAAAATATAGTGTAAGATTCTGACTTCTATATGGGAAAACGCCTATAAATCGGCTCTGAATATCGGCGAACATCGACGAATATTTGCGGTACAGTCTGAGCGAGACCGCCTGTTGCATAAGCAATACTTTATTCTCCACCTTCGAGTATTCGACCGACTGACGATAAGTATCATACAGACTGTGTTTTATCAGAAATTCGTCGAGCAACTGCCAGAAAAGAATAGACTGACAGTAATGATACTCTGTCTTGCGATAAGTAATGGATTGCATATTCGTACGATTGTAGTGATACAGAGGCTTATCTACCTTTGCTATCTTCGAGGCAAAATAGTAGAGTTTTATTACCACCAGACGGTCTTCCGACATATTGAGTCCTTCGGCGAAGCGACACTCGGGCTGCTTTATAAGTTCGCTCAATATCAGTTTATTCCACAATCCGGTATAAACAATCTTTTGCTCTATCGCCTGCCTGAGGTTGTCGGCTTGTGTCGCTGGCACAGAGTCGACAGCAACAATAGTCTGCGCAGGCAACTCATAAAACAGGTCGGAGACCGTAATATCTGCCCCCTCGCTTATTGCCGTTTGGTAAAGAGCGTCGAGCATATCGGGTTCTATGCGGTCGTCTGCGTCTACAAACAATATGTATTGCCCTGTGGCACTGTCGAGAAGGCGATTGCGACAATAGGCGATACCCCGATTCTGTGGGTTGCGTAGCATGCTGAACGACAGACCACTATATCTGGCAACGGTTTGTGCGACTATCTCAGCGCTATTGTCGGTAGAGCCGTCGTCGAGAAATATTATTTCGTAATCGGTAAAACTCTGTTTTGCAATACTTTCTATACATTCGGCAATATATTTTTCACAATTGTAGAATGGCACCAAAACAGAAGTTTTCGGTTGCATAATATGATATTTTTTAGTTTGAGAGACGCCAAGAAACGCAAAGATAAGAATTATTTTCAAACACATTCTTTTATTGCTATTGTGTGAATATTGTATACCTTTGCAACACACAAAACCGATACTATATAGATATGAGAATCATATACATGGGCACTCCCGACTTTGCCGTATACCCTCTCGAGGCGCTATTGGAGAGCGGCAAACAAATAGTAGCCGTAGTAACTACTCCCGACAAACCTACGGGCAGAGGACAACGTCTACACTCTTCGGCAGTAAAAGAGTTTGCCCTTCGGCATGGATTGCCTATATTACAGCCCGAGAACCTAAAATCGCCCGACTTCGTGGCTTCGCTGCGAGAGTTCAAAGCAGACTTGCAGATAGTAGTGGCATTCAGAATGTTACCCGAGATAGTATGGAATATGCCACCTCTGGGAACGATAAACCTGCATGCGTCGTTGCTGCCACAATATCGCGGTGCTGCTCCTATCAATTGGGCTATAATCAATGGAGAGACTCGTAGCGGAGTAAGCGTATTCCGTCTACGACACGAAATAGACACAGGCGATATACTCGCTCAAGAACCCATCGATATAATGCCCGACGACAATGCCGGTACTCTGCACGACAAAATGGCTCATACGGGTGCAAAACTGATAGTAAGCAGCGTAGTGGCGATGGAAAGAGGTGATTATGAGGCGATACCGCAGCCGACAGACCAAACTTTCAGAGCGGCTCCCAAGATATTCAGAGAGACCTGCCGCCTCGATTTCGGGAAAAATGTAGAGGCTCTGCATAATCTCGTACGCGGACTTTCGCCCTATCCTACAGCTTGGTTCGAATATAATGGACAGACGTTCAAGGTTTTCGAGTCGAGCTACGAAGTTGTCAATCACGATAATAACATCGGCGAAATAATATCGGACAATAAGACATTCGTAAAAATAGCTGCCGCCGATGGTTTTTTATCGATAAACAAGATACAGTTGCAAGGCAAAAAGACAATGAATATCAGAGATTTCCTGCTAGGGTATAAATTCTAAGTACAAGTAAAACGCTACTAAAAAATAGTACATTTTCACTCCCTTCTCCCGATAACGTCGCGATAAGACACTGATATTCATTAAAAGTATGATGGAAGAATCCAAAAGGTCGGAGCTCGAACAAGGCTCTATCGGCACAATATTAATCAAATACGCTGCTCCCAGTGTGATATCGATGCTGTTTTTCGGCTTACAAAGCCTTATCGACGGCATAGTGGTAGGCAATTATATCGGCGATAAAGCTCTGGGCGGCATCAACATCATTCTGCCGCTTTTCAGTGTACTTATGGTGGTGTCGCTTACGGTAGGCATTGGTTGCCAGACAGTCGTAGGACACGGGCTTGGAGCAAACGATATACCTAAGGCTCAGAAGGCTATGACCACAGGTTTTTGGGCACTGACGGCAATAAGTATCGTATGTTCGGGCTTGCTGTGGCTTTTTGCCGAGCCTTTCATACGGTTGCTGGGAGCCAACGACGTACTTATGCCCTATTCGGTAGGTTATTTCAAGGGACTTGTACCGTTTCTGCTGCCTGTGTCGTTATGTTTCTACTCCGACCTTATGCTCAAAGCAATGGGACGCCCCATCGCTTCTACGGTGATAATGAGCTTAGTGGTGGTACTCAACATAATTCTCAGTCTGATATTTGTAATATATTTCGATATGGGCACAATGGGAGCAAGCCTCGCTACAAGCTGTGCTTTTACTATCGGTCTGTTCGTTTCGGGACGCTTTACGTTTGACCCCAAGCAGACGATATCTATGCTAAAAGGCAAATTCTGTCGCCGAATATTGTTCCGAGCTATGTACAACGGCTCGTCGGAGGGCGTATCGGAGCTTTCGTCTGCCATCAGTATATTGATAATCAATAATACAATGATAAAAATGGCGGGAGCCGAAGGTGTATCGACGTATACGGTAATCAGTTATATCAATTTTATAGGCATACTCATATTTATTGGCATCTCCGACGGGCTTATTCCCGTGATGAGTTACAATTACGGAGCTCGTAATTACAGTCGTCTGCTCGGTATGACAAAGTTTGTAGCACGTATAAATCTGATTATAGGGGTATTAATCTTTTTGTTTCTACATTTTTTCGGTAATCTGGCAATAGATATCTTCCTCAACAAAGACAGCAGCCGTGTAATGTCGATGGCACAGAGCGGATTACGGATATTCTCATTCGTGTTTTTGGTAAACGGGCTTAATATACTTATCACCAGCTTCTTTACCTCTATCGGCAATGCTCTCGGCTCTATTGTGGTAGCGATGCTTCGCGGAGTAGTATTTATAGCTCTAGGTATTATGATATTACCGCCACTACTGGGCGAACAGGGTGTCTGGCTTACAATCGCCTCTGCCGAATTTCTCACTTTCGTCGTTGCCGCTATCTTATTTGCAAGTACTATCAAACGTTTGAAGAAAAAAGAAGAGTGATACCAATAATCCGAAAAAAAGAGACTATTTCGACTTATCGACAGTCTCTTTTGAACCAAACCAAAAACTTTCTGTAATTTGTTGTTTTCCAAAAAACAAACGTGCAAAATTGTCTTATAATTATTAATTTTATAAGATTTTTTATCCCAAACTCACGCATATCTAATAAACTTTCATATCTTTGCCCATGTAAAGCAATATTCAGGTGAGTGTACAAACGAGCCTAAAATTAAATGGTATGCAATAAACAATAAAAAGGTAAAGTATGTCCAATACTAGTGAAAGATACAAGCTATACCGATCCAGCTCGTTCAAAATAAGCAAGGCGATCACCCAAGAGTACAGCACCTCGTTCTATGCAGCTACATATATGTTGCCCAATGATATACGTGATGCTATCCACAGCCTCTACGGCTTCGTCCGTATTGCCGATGAGATCGTTGATTCGTTTCACGAACAAGATCAGGAGAAGGTCCTAAGAGACTTCGAGCGAGACTACGACGAGGCTTACCGATTGGGCATCAGTACCAATCCGATACTACACTCTTTCCAGTTGACTGTAAAGGAGTACAACATTCCGGACGAATATATACGCTCCTTCCTTACGAGCATGAGAAGTGATCTCGATAAAAAGCACTACGAGACCGAGGAGGAGATATCCGACTATATCTACGGCTCTGCCGATGTAGTAGGGCTTATGTGTCTGAAGATATTCTGTCGAGGCGACGAGGCTCTATTCGAACAGCTCAAACAGCCTGCCATGCGTCTCGGATCGGCTTTTCAGAAGGTTAATTTCTTAAGAGACCTCCAAGACGACTATGAACTACTCGGTCGGCTATACTTCCCAGGTATCGTCATAGAGAGTTTCGACGAGAAGGCCAAAGACAGCCTCATCAGAGAGATAGACAAAGACTTCTGCGAAGCCTATGAGGGTATCCTGCTGCTTTCCAAAGAATCTCGCCTCGCAGTCTACGTAGCCTATCGCTACTACAGGCAGTTACTACACATCATCCAAAAGACACCCGCCCGGAGCCTGATCTCGAAACGGGTACGAGTGGGAGATGCGAAGAAGATGCTTATCCTCCTGACTTCAATAATAAAAAATAAACTTAATCTACTACAACCTATGCACCCAAAGGAAAGCATCGTTCTACTAGTCGATGCAGACAATAACCCCATCGGAGAGATGGAGAAGCTCGAGGCGCACCGCAAAGGAATAATGCACAGAGCTGTATCGGTACTCGTCTTCGACACCGAGGGGCGGTGGCTTCTGCACCGAAGAGCCTTAGACAAATATCACGCAGGTGGACTCTGGACAAATGCTTGCTGCACACATCCCTTCGTCGACGAAGAGCCTCGAGAGGCTGCACGCCGACGTATGTTTGAGGAGATGGGCATGGACATTACCCACGATGGACTCAGACATCTCTTCGACTTCACCTACAAAGCCGAGTTAGACAACGGACTGACAGAGCACGAGTACGACAGCGTATTCGTCTACACTACTACCATAAAACCTGTCCCCAACCCGGAGGAGGTCATGGACTGGAGGTATATCGACATGAAGGCACTGGAGGAAGACCTCACAGCACAGCCCGATAGCTACACCCCATGGTTTAGAATAATCTTCGAACAAGCAAAACAGCATCTTTACAAATATGAAGGAGTATCGGCTTAAATGGATAGACTGGGTAGTTGTTGTCATAGTGATGATCTTCTACACCTATGGGGCATTCGGCCTTGCCCGAGAGGAGACCAGAGAGCTCTACACCTCTCTAACGCCCCTAGTACTGCTATCTTCTCTATTCATCCTCTGCATCTACGACCGTAGCACCAAACATATCAAGGCTCTGATATACATTCTATCGGTGATAGTCATAAGCTTTTGCGTCGAGCTCCTCGGGGTTGCCACTGGGGTCATCTTCGGAGAATACGGCTATGGTACAAGTTTAGGGCCTAAAATCGGTGGAACACCCCTACTCATCGGCATCAACTGGATATTCCTAGTCTATGCGACAGCAGCGATACAGGCTCCCCTTGGTCGAGGTATAATCACGACGATTGTCGTACCTACACTACTAATGTTGGGATATGATATCATCATGGAGCAGGTGGCCCCGATGATGCAAATGTGGTCGTGGCAGGGGGGTAGTATTCCCTTGCAAAACTATATTGTTTGGGGGGCTCTCGCTGCCCTATTCCATGCTGTGAGGTATTGGTTACGAATCGATTTCCGCAATAGGATAGCCCCTTTCATCTTCTTGATACAGATTTTATTCTTCTCCATCATACTTGCTCTATAGCCCGATGCTCACCGCCAATCACCATAGATTCATCTATCCATTTTTCCAATACTATACGGAGTACCTGCTCAAAAGGCGGTTTCACTCAGTACAGATCTGTGGTGACTTTGAGGATCGAGGTCTGCCTGTCCTTCTGATAGCCAACCATATTGGCTGGTGGGATGGTTTTGGGGCAATGCATCTTATGCTCAGGGTATTGCATCGCAAGTTCTACTTCATGATGCAGGAGGATCAACTCCTCAAGTACCGCTTTTTCAACAAAACAGGGGCTTTTTCTGTGCAGAAGAGTAGTCGAGAAGCCTTGCAAAGCCTCTCCTATGCCTCGAGCCTGCTGGAGGAGTCATCAAATATGGTCTTGATATACCCCCAAGGACAACTCCATTCGCTCTATGACTCAGACTTCCACTTCCAGCGAGGTCTTGGGCGACTCATCGAGGGCAGAGAAGGAAAACTACACCTCATACTCTCTGCAAATATGATCGACTACGGGGAGTATCCTCGCCCTAGCCTAAGTATATACATTAAAGAGTATCAGGGAAGTATGAAGCTCGATGCCCTAGAGGAGGGCTACAACGTCTTCTATCGGTCTTGCCTCTCTGAACAGATTAATAGGATGAAGATATGATGATTACTACTCTGGCATACATTGTCGTAGGCTTCGGGATCTTGAGACTCGTGATAGCCACTCTAAATCTCCTTTTACAGGAGCGACTACCTCAGCCTAAGAGCAGAGAATCCTTGCCTAGACTCTCTGTCCTGATCCCAGCTCGCAATGAGGCGCACAATATCGAGGCTATACTCTCAGACCTTACTCACGTCGAGAGCGAGTGCCTCCTAGAGATCATCGTTTGTGATGATGCCTCTGAAGACTCCACCGCCGAGCTAGTGGAGACTTGGATGCAACGCGATAGCCGCATCCGCCTCATCTCCTCCTCCGGGCCACCCTCGGGTTGGTTGGGAAAAAACCATGCCTGCCACCTCCTCTCGAGACAAGCACGTGGAAGGTATCTACTCTTCCTCGATGCCGACGTAAGACTTAGTCCGGCATTCATAGAGCGAGCTCTCAGCTATGCCACGACCCATCGGCTGAGCCTCCTCTCTCTCTTCCCCAGACAGAGGATGCAAACTTGGGCAGAGAGAGTCTCTGTACCCAATATGCACCTAATTCTACTCTCGCTCCTCCTACTTCCCTTGGTCAGGCGGGTTGGTTTCTCCTCTCTGTCGGCAGCCAATGGACAATGTATGCTCTTCGATGGAGAAATCTATAGAGCCCTACGTCCTCACGATAGATTTCGACACAGCAGAGCAGAGGATATAGAAATAGCCCGAGAGTTCAAGAGACAGGGGCACAGGATCTCCTGCATGAGTTCAACCAAGCTAATCGAATGCAGGATGTACGACAGCCTAAGCGCAGCCATCGAGGGCTTCTCCAAGAATATTACCCTGATGCTTGGGGGATCTTACGCCATAGCCTTAATATACTGGATATTGACCTCCATAGGCTGGTTAGCCGTTTGGCTCGGCAGAGCTGATCTACTACTACCCTACCTCCTCACAGAGGTTGCTATCAGGGTCTTCGTTTCGCTTTGCTCTAACCAGAGCATCGTCTACAACATCATACTCGCCCCGGCACAGCAAATCCTCCTCGGGCTATTCATCATCAAGTCTTGGGTGAATAGCCGACGTAAGCTGGGCTTCACCTGGAAAGGGCGATCAATCTAAAAACAATACTTTGATATGATTAAAATAAAAAAAATAATCCTCATAGTAAGCCTCACCCTATTCCTCACGGACTTATCATCTTGGGCGATGTCTCCCAAGAAAAGTATTTATAAGGCCTATATCGGTGCAGATATGCAGCTCTGGCGCATGGTAATAGACAGCCTACATGCAAAGTCTAATAAGACCATAGAACAAGAGATAGAGCTCCTAAACTACGAATACGGTTACATCGGCTGGTGTCTTAGTCAGAAAAAGAAACAGGTAGCAGAGACATACCTGAAGCGATACGAAGCTCGGCTCTCAAAGCTTACAACCAACCAAACACAAGGTCTCCGCGCAGCATACCGATCTGCCTACTATGGGTTCGAAATCGGACTAAACAATGTCAAAGCTCCGTTCCTCGGTCCAAATAGTGTTAGAGAGGCAGAGCAATCTGTCAAACTTGATCCTAAATGTTGGTTGGGTTATGTACAACTTGGAAATATCGACTTCTACAAGCCCTTTCTATTTGGAGGCTCAAAAGAGGATGCCCTCAAGTACTACCTCAAAGCTGAGCAAATATTGCTCAAAGATGCGATAGATCAAGACTGGAATCTCCTATCGCTCTGGGCACAGATTGGGCTAACCTATGAAGCACTCGATAACCCACAAAAGGCTGAGGTATATTATCGAAAAGCCTTAAATGCCGAACCACAATTCAAATGGGTAAGAGACGAACTATATATGAACCTCAAAAAAAAGAAACAACGATGAAAAAGAAAGTAACGATCATAGGTACAGGCCTCGGAGGCCTAGCCAGTGGACTACTCCTAATCAAAGGGGGGTATGAAGTCGAATTTATAGAGAAAAATGATAGACCGGGAGGGAGGCTCAATCAGATCAAGAAAGATGGCTTTACTTTCGATACAGGGCCTAGCTTTTTCAGCATGTCCTATGTCTTCGAAGAATTCATGCAACGCTGTGGTATCGAGTTACCATTCGAATTCGTCCCCCTCGACCCACTCTACTCAGTAAACTTCAGGGGCAGTACCAAGACTTATCATCTGTATAAGGATATCAGGCGTCTCGCCGAGCAATTTCAGGAGTTAGAGCCTGACTTTGAACATAAGATGAGAGTGTATCTGGCAAAGTCCAAAAGACTCTTCGAAGATACCTTCGACATTGTGATTCGAAACAATTTCGACAATCTTTTCGACTATCTCTCTGCACTCATTCGGGTCAATCCTAGGCATCTGCCCGTCCTCTTCAAAAGCTTTTGGGAGCATGTACACAGTTACTTCTCCTCATCCGAGGTACGGCAGATTATCTCTCTGGTAGCCTTCTTCCTCGGTCGCACGCCCTTCGATACGATGGCTGTGTATAGCCTACTTTCGTATACAGAGTTCCAACACGATGGTTACTATAATGTAGCGGGAGGGATGTACACCATCGTCGAGAGTATCGTGGAGGAGCTTGTGCGATGTGGAGCGAAATTTCACTACAATGCCGAGGTCGTAGACGTAGTACGAGAGGGAAAAGGAATCTCGGCAGTAATTGACAGCCAGGGACGAAAATATTCAGGGGAAATCTTCCTCTCAAATGCCGATGCAGCACTATTTCGAGGACGCGTACTCAGACGAAAGAAGTACGATGAGGAGCATCTCGACCGCATGGAGTGGACAATGGGCTACCTCACCTGCTACATCGGGGTCGGCGAGAAGCTTCCTCAACTAAACTTGCACAACTACTACCTAGGTACAAACTACGAGGAGTATGCTCTCAATGTGCTCAAGAACCCCGACACGCTACAGAAACCATACTACTACGTCAATGCCCTCTCCAAATGCAACCCCAATTGTGCCCCCGAGGGATGTGAGAGCCTATTCTTCGTCTGCCCCGTCCCAAATAGACAGTACAAAACCGACTGGAGTGATAGGGATGAGATCGTCGATAGTATCCTAGCCGACTTCTCTGAGCGCATTGGGGTAGATATACGCTCCAAGATACTCTCACGAACCATATATACGCCACAGGAGTGGGAGGCACAGTTTAACCTCTACAAAGGTAGTGGACTGGGGTTATCACACAAGATGATGCAGATCGGAGGATTCAGACCGGCAAACTTCGACGAAGAATTTGGAAACCTCTTCTACGTCGGCGCTTCTACTATCCCAGGAGCAGGGCTTCCCATGGCGATTATCAGTGCAGAGTTAGCTGTGGAACGCATTATGGAGTCGTTCAAAGCCTAAGGCGAGACTCATCATAGCTCGAAGGCAAACTTAAACCCAGAGGCAGTATTCCGACTTCATATAACTATCTCATTTACAAACACTATCAAAAAGAGGAAGAAAAAAGACGAGTGATACCAACAACCCGAAAAAAGAGACTATCTATAAGCGAGATAGTCTCTTTTTTACTAAACCCAAAACAACAAATATTTATTTCTTAGGTTTTATGCCGAGTTTTACAGGCTTTATCATATTCTCGGGTTTCATTATTGTATCGAGGTCTTCTTTCGACAATATGTCGTGTTCGAGAATAAGGTCGTATACGCTGCGTCCCGTTTCGATAGCCTCTTTTGCTATCTTTGTCGAGTTTTTGTAGCCTATCACAGGGTTCAGAGCCGTTATGACACCGATACTATTGTGTACGTAGTTGCGGCACACCTCTTCGTTGGCTGTGATACCGTCGATACAGCGGATACGCAGTGTGTCGAAGCCCTGTATCAGTATTTCGGACGACTCGAAGCAGCTCTGAGCTATAACAGGTTCCATCGGGTTGAGTTCCATCTGAGCCTCTTCGCTCGACATAGCCACGCAGAGGTCGTTGCCGATTACTTTGTAAGCAATCTGGTTCATCACCTCTGGTATGACGGGATTGACTTTACCCGGCATAATGGACGAACCCGGCTGCATCGGAGGCAGGTTTATCTCGTTAAGTCCGCAGCGGGGACCCGACGAGAGCAGACGTAGGTCGTTGCATATCTTGTTCATCTTCAGAGCTATCATACGCAGAGCCGATGAGTAGCCTGCCAGTGAAGAAGTATCGGAGGTGGCTCCTACAAGGTCGTCTGACAATATGTATTTATGCCCTGTTATCTTGGCAATAGCCGCCGTGCTCTTTTCGGCATATCCCGGTTCGGCACAGATACCCGTACCGATAGCAGTAGCTCCCATATTGATAGTCAGGAGTTCTCGTGCAGCAGCTTCGAGGTGCGGCAATTCGTTGCGTAAGATGCTTGCAAAGCCCGCAAAGGTCTGACCCAAAGTCATAGGTACGGCATCTTGCCATTGTGTACGTCCCATCTTTATGACGCCTGCAAACTCTTTTGCCTTACGTTCGAACGAACGGATAAGTTCTTCGAAGTGCGGCACGAGAGCCAGATATGTGTAATACAGACCGATATGTATGGCTGTAGGATAAGCGTCGTTGGTGGATTGCGAACAATTTACGTGGTCGTTAGGAGAGCAGTGTGCGTAATCGCCACGTTTGTATCCCATAAGTTCCAGAGCACGATTGGCGATTACTTCGTTGGCATTCATATTGGTGCTTGTGCCGGCTCCGCCCTGAATCATATCTATCGGGAACTGTTCGTGGTGTTTGCCGTCTATCAACTCCTGGCACGCCGTCTTGATGGCTTTTGCCATATCGTCTGTGAGCAGACCCAGTTGGTGATTGGCTTCGGCTGCTCCCATCTTAGTGATAGCCAGACCTTTGATAAACAAAGGATACTGACTGAGTTTGAAGTTGCTTATTGGGAAGTTTTCCAAAGCTCTGAGTGTCTGTACTCCATAAAGAGCCTCTTCGGGTACCTCTCTCGAACCGAGCAAATCGCTTTCGATACGTGTTTTTACTGATTTTTCCATATCCAAAATTTTATTATATTTATTATTTTAATTATCTTTGATAGAGCTTATTACACGCTGCAGGCTATCACGCCAATATGGTATGTGTATGCCGTATACGGATTTTATTTTAGCCTTATTCAGTACGCTGTAATGAGGTCGTTTGGCGGGTGTGGGGTATTGGCTGCTCTCTATGGGCGATACTCGGCAATCGATATGGGCAAGCTCGAAGATAGCTTTGGCAAAGTCGTACCAAGAGCAGACGCCTTCGTTTGAGTAGTGATACACGCCGCCCTCGAAGCGGTCGGAGCAAACGATTGATAGTATCGCCTCTGCCAAGTCGGCTGCATTGGTTGGCGAGCCTACTTGGTCGAATACTACGGATAGTTCCTTGCGTTCTTTGCCCAGACGGAGCATAGTCTTAACGAAGTTGTTGCCGAAGGTGGAGTACAGCCACGAAGTACGAATGATGATGGAATCATCGGCATAATTATCGAGCAATACGGCTTCGCCTTCGGCTTTGGTAGAGCCGTAGACGCTCTGCGGAGCTATGCGGTCGGTCTCGACGTATGGCTTATGTGCTGTGCCGTCGAAGACATAGTCGGTGGAAATGTGAATGATACGTGCTCCGTGTCGTTTGGCGGCAGACATCAGGTTTCTCACCGACAGACTGTTGATTTGTCGGCATTTGTCGGTGTCGCTCTCTGCCTTATCCACTGCAGTATATGCGGCACAGTTTACCACAAGGTCTATCTTGTGGGCTGCAAAAAAGTCCGAAACAGTTGTCTCGTCGCATATATCGAGAGTATCTACATCGGTAAATATAAAATGGTGCTTTCCTGCTTTTTTAGTGTACAGCGACCGTATCTCGCTACCCAGCTGACCGTAAGAACCCGTAATTAAAATATTCATACTACACGAAAAATAGTTCTGCAAAGTTACTCATTTTTATCCAATTTCCGACCTGTCTCCGAGAGCTGGCAGAGTAGTATATTAAACCACCGACAAGTATTTGATTATGAGACACATCTCCTTTATTAAAAAATCATCATATCAAACACGTAGAGTCGCAAGACACAACGGGCTATACGATGTGGGGAGATTGCTGTCCGACAAAAAACACTCTCCCATAACCGCCTGAAAAGAAACACATTACGCCTGCCATTTTCAACAAGTAAACCCACCGCACCCAACTGCGCTGACTATCAATCAGTTTACTGTGTTTTTCGGACAGTAATAATTTATAATATTCATTATCAAGTTCATTTATCGAGGATAAGCGATGCAAAAAATATATTTTTTTGATAGAAGCAACAATCTTTTTCTTTGTAATTGTTGGTATTTTTAAAAAAATAAATTAGCTTTGCAGGTTGAGAACGGGGGAATAATCAATCGGTGTTATACCATCGGATACCGGCTAACTCATCAGCAAAAAACAATCGGCAAATGAAATATTTATACATCTTCGGTACTCTGTTTTTTACCGTCTACGGACAGATAATACTTAAGTGGCGTATCGGCAAGCTCGGCTGGCACCCCAATACGGAGGGTATCGGTGCGGCAGTGGTCAATTACCTCCGATTCTTGTTCGACCCTCTGATATTTTCCGGATTTATTTCGGCGTTTGTGGCATCAGTTTTTTGGATGTTGGCAATGACAAAATTTGAGATAACACAAGCTTATCCCTTTATGAGTATATCGCCTGCATTGGTTTTTATACTTGGTATTTGGTTGCTGGGAGAGACATTCTCCTGGGGGAAAGTAATAGGATTGGCACTGATAATAATAGGAGTAATAGTAACGGTCAAGTTATGAGAAAATATTACCTTTGTACATCTCTATACAACAACAGAAAATGACACAGTATAAAACCGATAGCATACACCTATCCGTAGTATCGCCTGTTTATATGGCAGAAAATATCGTCGCCGAACTAGTTCGGCAGGTGAAGACAGCAGTGGCTGATATTACCGATAATTTCGAGATAATACTTGTAAACGATGCCTCTCCCGATAGGTCGTGGGACAAGATAGTTGCCGAGTGTGCCGCCGACCAACGAGTGAAAGGAATAAATCTCAGTCGCAACTTCGGGCAGCACTATGCCATTACCGCCGGATTAAATCATTCAAAGGGCGACTGGGTGGTGGTGATGGATTGCGACCTTCAAGACCGACCTGACGAAATACCCAATCTCTATCGTAAAGCACAGGAGGGTTGGGATATAGTCTTGGGACAAAGGGCAAACAGGCAAGATATGTGGTTAAAAAGAATCTCGAGTAAAATTTTTTATCTTATTCAAGGTTATTTAACTGACACAAAGATTGATAGCTCGATAGGGACATTCAGAATAATGAACAGTAGAGTGATTTC
>CAJPNS010000012.1 GCA_905372135.1 Porphyromonadaceae bacterium
GAGTTGGCTTCAGCCGCCACGACTTGTCGCACTTGCCGGCAGGCGTCTACATAGCTCGTCTCGAAGCATCGACGCGTCGTGCGACGGTGAAGGCCATAACGATGAAATAGCGAAAAAGAAAAAAGTAAAGTAATAATTCTTCATGTGAGTAGTCCGTCATGCTGCGAAGCAAAGACGGACTACCGTTTTTTTTTGATAGGAATCAGACATGTCAATCGCGTTCGCCCGATGCCGAGCAGAGTAAGAAGTAATGTGTTGTTCTTATTCCGTACCGACACTTGCCGAGAAGGATAATTATTACTAACTTTGCCTCTCTGTTCCGAAATACGTACAGAAATATTTTTCTATCTAAATATAATAAAAATAATCAAGCATATATGAACACATTACAGGAATTGAACAGAGCAGCCGACAACATACGCATACTATCTGCTGCTATGGTAGAAAAAGCCAAGTCCGGACACCCGGGTGGCGCAATGGGCGGTGCAGACTTTATAAACGTACTATATTCGGAGTTTCTGGAGTACGACCCCGAGAATCCCGCTTGGGAGTTTCGCGACAGGTTTTTCCTCGACCCCGGACATATGTCGCCTATGTTGTACTCGGTATTAGCCTGCACGGATAAGTTCTCGATGGCAGATTTGCAGCACTTCCGTCAATGGGGCAGCCCCACTCCGGGACATCCCGAGCTCGACCTCGCCCACGGCATAGAGAACACGTCGGGACCACTCGGACAAGGACATACCTACGCCGTGGGTGCCGCTATTGCCGAGCGATTCTTGCAGGCGAGGTTCGACCACCTGTTCGACCACACCATATATGCCTATATCTCCGATGGCGGCATACAGGAAGAGGTGTCGCAGGGAGCGGGCAGGATAGCAGGCCACCTGGGGCTAAGCAACCTGATAATGTTCTACGACTCGAACAACATACAACTCTCTACAAAAGTGTCGGATGTAAGCTCCGAAAACGTACGTCAGAAGTACGAGGCTTGGGGCTGGCGCGTAATAGAGATAGACGGCAACGACGCCGAGCAGATACGCACGGCTCTCCGTGAGGCAAAAGCCGAAACACACAAACCGACGCTTATCATCGGCAATACCGTTATGGGTAAAGGAGCACGACGTGCCGACAACACCTCGTACGAGAACTGCTGCGAGACACACGGTGCACCTCTCGGTGGCGATGCTTACGCAAATACCGTAAAAAATCTCGGTGGCAACGTAGATAATCCTTTTGTACTGTTCGAAGAGACAAAAAACATATATGCCCGCCGCAAAGCCGAGCTGACCGATATTGTAGCTAAAAAACGCAAAGCCGTAAGCGAATGGAAGAAGCAAAACCCCGTCTTGGCAGAGAAACTCGGCAAGTTCTTCTCGAACGAACCGCCCCAAGTCGATTGGTCGAAGATAACCCAAAAGCCCAATCAGGCAACGCGTGCCGCATCTGCCACAGTACTCGGCGAACTCGCCGTACAATTGGAGAATATGATAGTAAGTAGTGCCGACCTGTCGAACTCCGACAAGACCGACGGCTTCCTGAAAAAGACAAGAGCCATCACCCGAGACGACTTCGGAGGAGCCTTCCTGCAAGCAGGTGTATCGGAACTTACTATGGCGTGCCTGGCTATCGGTATCGCTCTTCACGGAGGCGTTATCGGGGCTTGTGCTACGTTCTTCGTATTCTCCGACTATATGAAACCCGCTATGCGTATGGCTGCACTGATGGAGCTGCCCGTAAAGTTCATATTCTCGCACGATGCTTTCCGTGTGGGCGAAGACGGACCTACTCACGAACCCGTCGAACAAGAGGCACAGATACGTTTACTCGAGAAACTAAAGAACCACAGCGGACACAACTCTATGCTCGTGCTTCGCCCTGCCGATGTCGAAGAGACTACCGTCTGCTGGCGTCTGGCGATGGAGAATATAGAGACGCCGACGGCTATCATACTCTCGAGGCAGAATATCACCGACCTACCCACCGACAAACACAATGCGCAGTGCGGTGCATACGTCGTATATTCCGACGAGAACCCCGACGTAGTGCTGCTTGCCAGCGGCTCGGAGGTGTCTACTCTCAACGAGGCAGCCGCTCTGCTACGCAACGACGGCATAAGGGTACGTCTCGTGTCGGTGCCTTCCGAAGGACTTTTCACAGAACAGCCTCGTGAATACCGACAAAGCGTATTGCCCGACAACATAAAACGCTTCGGACTGACGGCAGGACTGCCCGTAAACCTCGAAGGACTCGTCGGCAGCAACGGCGCTGTATTCGGTCTCGATCACTTCGGCTACTCGGCACCATACACCGTACTCGACGAGAAATTCGGTTTCACGGCAGATAATATCTACCGCGAGGTAAAAAAGATATTGTAAATAAGACATATGCATATAAATTATAAGAAGTGCCCATTGTGTAAAACTCTTACTATTGTTTACGTAAAAAGATTAAAAATCTTAATATATTAATCTAATATTTTTCTTATCTTTGCAAGACCAATTGTTTTTTTTGATATCATATATATATGAATAAGTTTTTTTTATATTCCATTGGTCATGGGAATAAAACCATAGATGAATTTATTGCAGAGCTAAATAAATTCAAAATAGAGTATCTGATAGATATAAGGTCTAAACCTTATTCCAAATTTTACCCTTGGTTCAATAAGACTGCTCTTAAATATGCGATAAAGAAAACCCGTAAAATAGTATATGGATATATGGGAGATACTATTGGTGGACTTCCAGACAAGAAATATCTTTGCTATACAAACGACAAGGTTGATTATAACAAACTTGCCAAAATGGATTTCTTTCAAAATGGATTACAAAGACTGGTAAAAGCTAATGAACAAGGTTACAGAACTTGCATAATGTGCAGTGAGGGCGACCCAAGTATGTGTCATCGAACCAAGTTAATAGGTGTTGAGCTGCAAAAACAAGGCATAGAAATACAACATATTTATCGTACAAAGTTGGGAACTATAATACTTAAAAGCCAAACGCAGGTTATAAATGAAGTATATAATAATGATGAGAGTATTAATACTTTATTCAATAGCAGTGAGGACATTCACTTAACATCAAGAAAACAATATGTATAATTTCGATATATATACGATTGGAGTGTATGCTTCCACAGAAGATTCTTTTTTTAGAAAACTTATACAGAATAATATTGATACATTCTGCGATATTCGCCAAAGGCGAGGAGTAAGAGGAAGTCAGTATAGTTATGTCAATAGCCTATATCTTCAAAACAAACTTAAAGAGATAGGTATAAACTATATATACGCTAAAGAACTTGCCCCGACAAATGAAATAAGAGAGAAGCAACACATTGAAGATGCATTAAAAGGGATACAAAAGAAAAATAGGAGAGAATTGAGTATCGCTTTCAGACGTGCGTATAAGGATTTAATCCTAAACGACTTTGATTTCACTTTTTTACTATACACTCTTCAAAGGTTGAGTTGTAAGAAGGTAGCTTTCTTTTGTGTAGAAGAAAACCCATTTGCTTGTCATCGGTCATTGGTTGCTACGGAACTGCATAATAAATATAATTTGAAACTTAGACATCTATAATTATGAGTAATGTTTTAATAGTATCAAGAACGAAAATGTCAAATAATAATGTTTGTGTAAGTGGAATTGTGGAGGAAACAGGTGAATCTATCCGTATCCACACCTCTAAAGGAGGTAACCTTCATAAAGATTCTCCGTACCAAATTGGTGATAGATGGGAAATGATTGTTGAATCGGCATGGAATGCAAGGCCATATCCACATACAGAAGACAGAAATGTAACACCTATAAAAAAGATAGGGAATATTAATCTGAAAGAGATTGCTGATTTCGTCTCCAAAAACTGTAGAGTACTGAAAGGAAATATTTCAGGTCTATTCAACAAGGTTATCATATTTGAAGGGGAAATTCCCCAATCTGGATTTATAACCACAAAATCAAATAACGTTCCTGACCATAGTGTCGAGTTTTGGATTTCTGATACAAATTTGATAAAAAGAGAGGAAACTTATGAAGGAAAGAAAAAAATATATTATTTATATGACCGGTATAAAATCAAGTATGTAGGATTT
Organism: Porphyromonadaceae bacterium; assembly: GCA_905372135.1. Classification (GTDB taxonomy): domain Bacteria; phylum Bacteroidota; class Bacteroidia; order Bacteroidales; family Paludibacteraceae; genus F0058. The sequence continues at coordinate 4,100 of CAJPNS010000012.1, forward strand.
CAAGAAGCCATAGACAATATTCCCAAAGGTACTGTTATCAGAATATCTTTAGCTAATAGGTGGGAAAAAGACCCTTTGTCAGAAGAAAGATGCTACCTACAGCTATCAGGGTGGTATTTATAGTATCAAGTCATACTTTAAAATATTCAATAACTTTCTAACCAACTCACAGTGGCAGATACATACACGGAGCGTAGCAGGCTGCTTGTCGGCGACGAGGTTATGGAGCGGCTTGCACGTAAAAAAGTAATCGTCTTCGGTATAGGCGGCGTAGGCAGTTGGTGTGCCGAGAGCCTTGTCCGCAGCGGAGTGAAACGGCTCACCATCGTCGATTACGACAAGGTGGCACAGAGCAATATCAACCGTCAGGCGATGGCAACACACTCGACCGTAGGCGAACACAAGGTGTATGCCCTCAGGCAACGACTCCTCGATATAGCTCCCGATGCCGAAATAACTGCCGTGCCAAAACTCTTCAACGAGACGACCAAAGACGACTTCGCTCTCGGAGAGTACGATTATATCATCGACTGTATCGACAGCCTGAAAGACAAGATACTTCTGGCAGTGGAGGCAACACGCTACCGTGCCGTGTTTTTCTCATCGATGGGCAGCGCTCTGAAGCTCGACTTCACCCGAATCCGCATAGCAGAGTTTTGGCAAGTCGACGGCTGCCCTCTGGCGTCGGCTATGCGCAAGCGTATGCGTCAGCAAAAGACATTCCCCGCCAAGAAGTACCTCTGCGTCTTCTCTCCCGAAGTACTCGACAACAAGGGTAATACCGCAGTCAGCGATGCCGACGAAGACCCTGCCCTGCCCCGCAAGGCTCAGACCAACGGCACGATGGTTCATATAACGGCTATCTTCGGTTTCGCCCTGGCAGGACTCGTGGTACAAGATGTCGTCCGAGAGAGGTGAGGTGAGTACCGTAACACCTACGACTGCCGTTTTGCATCTACGGCAAGGCAAAAAATACGGATTCGCTCCCAACACCTTCGTTTAAACAATTACACGATTAAACATAATTCCCAATATCCAAATTATTATTACCTTTGTCGCCACAAAATGAACATCTAATAATCAATCGAATAAAAACACATTAAAATGAATAACGTAAAGCATATACACGAGGTACTATTTCTTTTTCAACGCACGGGCGGCTACAATAGCATCGAAGAGATGAACGCCGACATAAAGGCAAATCTCGGCAGTGACGTACGGTTTGTAGCGTGTTCCGGTACGCCGTTCGGTATCGACGAGGTAGTACCGTTCCTCACAAGCCGCAACAAGATAATAGTATCTCACGACGGCAGTCTCCGACTAGACCCGACAATGACAATGTGCAACGGACACGAAGACGGACATCATCACGATCATCATCACTAAAAAAATAAAACGACAATGGCACTAAAAGTAGGCGACAAAGCCCCCGAGATATTGGGCATATCGCAAAATGGCAAAGAGATAAAGCTCAGCGACTACAGCGGGCGTAAATTGATACTCTATTTTTACCCGAAAGACAATACATCGGGTTGCACGGCAGAGGCTTGCAGTTTGCGAGACAACTACGCCGAGCTGCGTGCAAAAGGCTACGAAGTAGTGGGCGTCAGCGTCGACAGCAGGCAGTCGCACACAAAGTTTATCGAACGCCACCAACTCCCCTTCGACCTCGTGGCAGACACAGAAAAGACTCTGGCAGAGGAGTTTGGCACTTGGGGCGAAAAGTCGATGTATGGCAGGAAGTATATGGGAATGTTACGCACTACATTCATTATCGACGAGCAGGGAGTTATCGAAAAAATATTTTCTCCTCGCGAAATAAAAACCGCTACGCACGGCAGTCAGATACTCGGTTTATAGTTGAATATCTTGTTGTTACAAAAAAAAGAGATTGGCAGCCAATCTCTTTTTTAATGTATCTACCTACGATAACGTATCAAAAAGGTAAATCGCTATCGTCGGGCATATTGCTTATCGAATCCGTGTAATCGTATTGATTTCCTTGTGCCGGCTGACTTGGCATCTGATTGTCGTCGGAAGTGGCATTGAGACGATTCAGAAGCTCAAGATTTTCGGCTGTAATCTCTGTTACGTAGCGTTTTACTCCACTTTTGTCTTCGTACGAACGACTCGTTATCTTGCCTTCTATAAACAATTTACTGCCTTTTCGCACGTACTTCTCTACTACCTCTGCCAGTCCTCGCCAAACGACTATATTGTGCCATTCGGTACGTTCGGGTACAACTGTGCCGTCGGTTCGGGTAAATCCTCTGTCGGTAGTGGCTAAAGTGAACGATGCTTTACGTGTATTGGAGTCGAAATAGTGTACTTCGGGGTCTTTACCCACATTGCCAATTAAAAATACCTTGTTAAGTGCCATGTCTTTTTTGTTTGAAATTTGTAATCGATGAACTATATTGAACGCATAAAATCTGTTCAACTTTTCAGAGTGTAAAGTTACATTTTATTTTTCGACAAACAATTTTTTTTAGAAAAAAAGAGAGAAAATAGAGGTTGCGGAATAATTGTTGTTTTGTAGTTGTAGTATTATCAGTATGTTATATCACATAATTAGGTTTCTTTATCGATCGCAAAACGAGGTGTTTCTGTTAAAAAAGGAGGTTTTATAAGGCAATCGATATAATTAGTTTTTATAACTTCAAAAAAAGTAGTACCTTTGCAGACTTTTATTTTTGTGGGTAAAATGGTTGACAAAATAGATTTTCATCTCGATATTAAGACATTACCTGTCGGTAAAAGTACTCTCGAATATCGACTTAATGACGACTATTTTGAAAAATCCGACTATCATTCTGATGTATCAGGAGATCTTTTGGTAGAGATAGAGGTAGACAGACAAACTTCTGTAGTAAAGCTATCTGTCTCGATACAAGGAACTATTTATGTGCCATGCGATAGGTGTCTGAAAGATATGTCGTTAGATGTCTTTTCCGAGCAGACTATTAATCTGAAATTGGAATCGAACGGTAATCTGCTTAATTCCGACGAGTTGGATATAGAATACCAAGAGGGGGTAATAGATATAGAGCCCTTGCTGAACGAAGAAATTCTATTGTCGATACCGATAAGGAAAGTACATCCCGACGGAAAATGCGATAAAGAGATGTCGGAAATCTTCGAGAAATACTCCAAAAATAGAGAACCAAACGATAAGAAAACCGAAGTTGACCCGCGTTGGTCGGCTCTAAAAAATATTAGTGATAAATTTTAAATAAATAATTAGAAAATGGCAAATCCAAGAAACAGACATTCGAGGACCAGACAAGCAAAACGCCGTACACACGATAAGGCTATAGCTCCTACTTTAGCGGTATGTTCGCATTGTGGAGCAATGCACGTGTATCACACGGTATGTCCCGAATGTGGCTATTATCGTGGTAAGCTGGCAATCGAAAAGAAAGAAGCCGTCTAAAAGAAAGACTACCACAAAAAGTAACACTATCCTCTTTTGCTTATCATTAGAGGATAGTTTTTTTATAAATCTAATCGCTATTTGCTTCGATAGCCCCGTCGCCGAATACTACGGTAAAAGATTTGTTTTTGTCGATAGCAGTGGCGGATTTTATGAATTTATTGTCTTGTTTTACAATCGCATATCCTCTTTTCAGTACAGCTTCGGGAGATAGCAGAGCTACGGTCTTTTCTAAAAGATATATCCGATTCCGATGTTTTTTGATTTCACCATTTGACTCTGTATTGATTTTTTCTGCGATGTAGCTTACAGAAACATCCGCCTTGTTTAGTATCTTCCGTACCGATTCCATAAGCCGTTGATGGCACTCGGCTATATTTATCCTCTCATTTACAGTGTACTCTTGTCTGATATACGACAATTTCCGTATCATATCCCCAATCGCTCCCTTCTCTTTTTCGAGAATCAGACCTATACGGTTTTTTACCGAATAGGCTATGTTGTCTATTCGGTCTTCTTGCCGTAAGAGGCAGTCGATGATGAACTCGGCGGCAGCAGTAGGTGTTTTTACACTTGTATGAGATACTATATCGAGTATAGTTTTGTCGCGTAGATGACCTATACCACATATTACAGGCAGAGGAAATTGAGCTATATGATAGGCAATATTGTAGCTGTCGAATGCCGATATATCGGTCGTAGCTCCACCACCGCGTATTATCACTACAACATCGTATTTGTCTATGTTTTCGAAAATATTGTCTATGGCTTCTATAACCGATTTTTCGGTATCGCTCCCTTGCATACGAGCATCGAATAAGTCTATCGAAAATTTGTATCCGTAGCTGTTACTCTCCAATTGATGTACGAAATCTTCGTATCCTGCTGCCGTTTTCGACGATATTACGGCAATGCGTTGCGGTAGGTCGGGAAAGACCAGAGAGCGATTGAGGTCGATTACTCCATCTGCTGTAAGTTGCTTTATTATCCGTTCTTTCTCTGTGGTAATTCTACCGATGGTATATTCGGGATTTATGTCGACGATATTTAGGCTCATTCCATAAACTTCGTGCATTTCGATATGACACAGAATAAGCACCTCCAATCCTGCTTGTAAAGGAAATTGTGTTTTATTCTCGAAATAGGGTTCAAGGGTTTTATAATTATTTGCCCAAATAGTCGCTTTCTGCCTTGCGATAATAGTATTTGTCGAGTCTTTCTCTATCAGTTCCAAATAGCAATGTCCCGAGGAGTTTTTGTGTATTTCGCTTATCTCGGCTTTTATCCATATAGGGTCAGAAAATACCTCTTGAAACAACTGTCGAAGACTGTTATTGATTTCCGATAGCGAAAAATATGAATATTCCATTGCCGTGGGTTAAAATTTTTTGTCGGGCAAATGTAAGTTATTTTTCCGATTACACAAAAAAGCGGAAGTATTATTTATACGTAAAATCTTATTAGTTGCTGTCGGTAATGCTATTACATATTATAATTATCACCGTAGGCGATAATTTAATTCTCCAAGAATATTAATTTTGCAATCCATACAAAAAAAATACCGAAAATCGACGTGTTATATGCCGAACAATCCTGCAAAATCTTATTTTAAGTTTAAGACACAGAGAGTTATAGCTATTGCTTCGCTATTAATCTTTATCGGAAAAATTACGGCGTACCTCATTACCTCTTCCGTAGGTATCCTTACCGACGCCTTGGAGAGTACCGTCAATGTGGCTACGGGCTTTATCTCTCTGTATGCCGTCTACATCTCGCTCAAGCCCAAAGATAGCAATCATCCTTTCGGGCACGGCAAAGCCGAGTTTTTGTCTGCCTCCATCGAGGGTTTTCTGATACTTGCTGCCGGTGCGGTCATAATGTTCGAGGCTGTCAGGCGGTTGTTTTCGCCTACCGTCATCAAGCAGCTCGACGTCGGTATCGTCATCGTTGCCGTAGCGGGACTTATCAACTATATCATAGGCTGGTATAGTAAAAAAATAGGTAGGCAGCACAACTCCGTGGCGCTTGTCTCGGGCGGCAGACACCTACAATCCGATACATATTCGTCTATCGGGCTGGTCGTCGGGTTGGTACTGCTGTATTTTACAGGTTGGCAATGGCTCGATAGTCTGATAGCTATCGTGTTTGGACTGATCATACTTGTAACGGGATTTCGTATACTGTCCGAGACCACCTCTAACCTTATGGACAAAGCCGATATGAAGCTCATAGAGCGTTTCGGCAGGCTCATCAACGAAAACAAGAAACCGCAGTGGATAGATATTCATAACTTCAAACTCGTAAAATACGGCGACGTGTTCCATATCAATTGCGATTTGGTGCTCCCTTTCGATACCTCGTTAGCCGACGCCCATCGTGAGGGCGAGGAACTCAAAGCGGTAATGACCGCCAACTTTTCGGAAGATATTGTTTGCAACCTGCATATCGACGAGTGTTTCGAGAGCTACTGCAAACACTGTCGTAAAGCAGACTGTCGCCTGAGGCGTGAGCCTTTCGTCGAACAGCTCGACTTCGATATCGATATTTTCATAAGAGAAAAAGCCGAGACCCCACCCAATCAAACATCATAATGTGTTATTAATCCGCGTATTGCTTGTTTTGTAAAAAAATATTTATGTTTCGATGTTATGAGTCGGGGTACTTTTTCGTCATTAAAGTAGAACAATGAGCAAAGAGATATATCTGAAAAATATTCTCCCGCTCCGTAGCAGGCTTTTGGGCATAGCCCGAGGTATGTTGTACGAGGAGCAGGATGCCGAAGATGCCGTACAGGAGGTGCTTCTGAGGATTTGGCTCGTATCCGACTCGTTGGGCAAATACGACAACCCACAGGCAGTGGCTGTAGCGGCACTCAAAAACCACTGCCTCGATAGGCTGAAAAAAGTACGACACGAGCAAGCTATGACAGAAGATACGGATATAGCCTCCGATAGCGACAATCCGTATTACGCTCTCGAGCACAAGGATACGGAGGAGATTTTGACCGATATAATAGACAAACTGCCGTCGTTGCAGCAAATGATTATAAAGATGAAAGACATACATAACTACGAAGTGGACGAGATAGCACACATCACAGGTACGACAGCCGAAGCCGTGCGTGTGAATCTGTCGCGGGCACGTCGTAGAGTGAGAGAAGAATACTTAAAAATATCCGAACGATGAGATTGAAACTGAAAAAAACGATAACAGCCCAAGAAGCTGACGCTCTGATAAACAAATACTACGACGGGGCGACGACAAACACCGAAGAGGAACGTCTGCGGCGATTTCTGCGACAGGACGGATTACCCTCCAAATACCGAGCCGAACAAGTCATCTTCGGATACTTCGAGCAACAAGCGGCGGGCAAAGGTAGGGCTGTACGTATTGTAAATATTTGTCGTGCAGCGGCTATGGTAGCCGTCGTTGCCTTGGCGGGTGCGGCGTTGTACAAATTTGCCAAACCCGACTATAAAGCAGTTGCTTACGTAGACGGTCGGCAAATAACGGACAAAAAAACCGTCAAGACGCTTGCCGAAAACACTCTTGACAACGTGCTCGCCGCCGACAACACGATAGAGGAGCAGCTTGGGCGGTTCGCCGAAATACAATTTTGATTGTCAAACAACATATCACTATATTATATGAAAAATAAACGAAAGATAATACTAACGATTGCTCTTATATGTTCTGCAACAATATTTTGCAATGCCCAAAATGGACTTGCCATACGTGACGTCTTCGAGCGTTACGGTAGGCAACGAGGCGTTACTATGGTCGAAATATCGGGCGAGTCGTTCGGAGGCTACAAGCTGTCGCTGTTCAAAAGCCTCTCGGTCGGCAACAATAGCAGTATCTCCGATTTCATAAGGCAATGTATCGACAAAGACCGCCGCAATGCCCGAAAGGTCAAAGAAGTAGTCGTCGACGGCGTAGTTAGGTCGATATTGCTCGACTTGCCCCGACAAGGCAAAATGTCGCGGCTGATACTCTACAACGACGACTCGCATTCGAAAAATGCCATTACCCTCATTTACATAGAGACCGAAGAAAATGGCGACGATATTCTGAAATTTATTCTAAAAGAAAAACAGTATTAAACACTAAAAAACATAATTATATGAAGAAATCAGCATTATTTTTGATAGCCTTGACGGTTTTTGCTCCTGCCGTTCTCTCGGCACAAGACACAAGGGATACAACCGTGCGGTTCAATGGCAAAACCATCTATGTACACGACAGCATCGGGCGGATGAAAGTCAGCGTTATGGACGGCGACTCCGGCAGTTACCGCAAAGTGTACGAGGGAATTTTTGCCGACGAAAAGTCGTACGAGCGCTTCAACGTAACACAGGAGGTCGGTATGTACATACCTATTCTCAAGAACAAATACCGCCACAGAGAGGGATGTAGAGCGGGTAGACGCAGCATGGAGCCGCACTGGGCAGGCTTCGGTGTAGGACGGCTCACTACGGCAGATAATAATATGAATATCGGCTACACAGCAGGTATCCCTCTGAATAAAGGTAAATCCAACGAGGTGATGCTTAATATTTTGGAAGGCATTCTACCTATTGGAGGTACTACCTTCGGCATCACTTCGGGCTTCGGGCTAAACTGGCGCAGCTATCACATAGAGCAGAACAAACACCTGCTTGTAAAAGATGCAGTAACGGGTGTCTACGATGCTCCCGCAGGCGTTACATACCGATATAGCCGTATGCGTACTCTGCACCTGACGGTACCGTTGATGATAGAGTTCCAGCCTACTATGTGGCGGCGTCATAACTTTTTCCTGACAGCGGGCGTTGTCGGCGGGTGGAACGTAATGAATACATACAGAGTGATGTACGACGACCCCTCGAAAGGGAGAGTCAATATGGTAGAGTCGCGAGGCTTGCAGACCAACCCGCTGACACTCGATATTATGGTGCAGGTAGGGTATTCGTGCATAGGCTTTTACGCCAAATATTCGCCTGTGGGCGTATTCCAGCGAGGCAAAGGAGCCGACGTCCACGCAGCGTCGATAGGCTGTATGCTTCACTTCTGATGAAAAGCAATAAAAACAGATTACTTGTCGCAGAGACAGAGGCTATACCGTCGTATGGTCTCTGTCTTTTGGTTTTTGAGGTAGTATCACAATACGTAACACCTACTCCCCAAATACCCAAATTATTATTACCTTTGCACTCAATAGATCATATCTATTAATAATAAATACAATATTTATACGATGAAAAGATTTTTATTCTTTGCCCTTGCCATAGGGCTTCTCGCAGGTGCCACAGCAGCTCAGGCACAGACTGTAAATATGAGTCGTTACATCAATCTTACTGTAACCAAAGACTCGGCGATAAAACTCAATTTCGTGGCAGCCTCCCCAAACACACTCGTAAAGGTAAAAAGCGGCAGTCTCGATACTACATTTACCGTCAACAACGGCTGGACCAATGCAACAACCTACACCGCAGCCGATACCATTATGACCATATACGGTGATATAACAAGTTTCAATTGCAGTGAAAACTACGGGAACCTCACCGCCCTCGATGTATCGCACAATACGCAATTGACGGAGTTATATTGCTATCGCAATAATCTCAGCAGCCTCAATATATTGCAGAATACGCTGTTGACAACATTAGGTTGTTTCTCCAATCAGCTTAGCAGCCTCAATATAACGAATAATACGCAGTTGACGAAATTAAAGTGTTTCTCCAATCAGCTTAGCAGCCTCAATATATTGCAAAATACGCAGTTGACATATTTAGATTGTGGCACCAATCAGTTCTCCGTCCTCGACATATCGCAGAATACGCAGTTGATGTATTTAGATTGTTCCCCAAATCAACTCAGCAGCCTCGACGTATCGAAGAATACGTTGCTGGAAAAATTATATTGTTCCGACAATCAGCTCACTACCCTCGATGTATCGCACAATACGTTGCTGGAGAAATTATCTTGTTCCGACAATCAGCTCACTACCCTCGACGTATCGAAGAATACACAGTTGACGGGGTTATTTTGTAACAACAATAATCTCAGCAGCCTCGACGTAAGCGAATGTCCGCAGTTGAGGTGGTTAAAGTGCTACGACAATGACTTCTCTACCGCCGCTCTCGACGATATCTACTGTGCTCTGCCCATTAGGCAAGTGGCAGACAATGCAAGGATATTTCCAATATACAACGCTTCGTCGTCCGACACCGCTATCGTCGCAGCCACCAATGCACAGAACGCTATCTCCAAGAACTGGAAGGTACAGTACTTCCAAAACGATACCGACATCACTACTACGGGAACCAAAGATTGCAATAGCGTCGACATAGCCGAAGCCGCTGCCGAGCCTCAGCTCACACTCTATCCGAACCCCGTGGCAGACGTGCTATACCTCTCGGCTACGGCTCGCACCATACGTGTGTATAACATCTACGGCACCGAAGTAGCCCACGCCACCGATACCGACCGCGTAGAAGTATCGCACCTGTCCGCAGGTGTCTATACGGTGAAAGCCGACGGTAGTATTGCAAAAATGGTAAAAAGGTAAATGTATGAATGTAATAATGTAAAAATGAAGGGGCGAGCCTTGTGTGGTTCGTCTCTTTTTGTTTGTGCACCTACGTATCCAAAACCAAGTACCCAACACCTCGTTTAAACAATTAAACGCTTACACGATTAAACATAAACGTTAAACGACTGCATCTATAGCTGCCGCCCATATATAGGCAGTAGCAATGAAACGTACGAGTTTGCCTACAAACATACTGATAGCAACCTTCGTCAGCGATGCACGCATAAAGCCGAGAGCCAACGGAATGAGGTCGCCCACAAAGGGTACGAAGCTAAAAAAAGCCATATAGGCTCCTTTGCCGTCGAGCCACTGCCGCACCCGCTCGATCTTGGCGCGTTTGACCTTGAAGTACTTCTCTATCCACTCTATCTTGCCGAGATATCCGAGATAATAAGAGGTAGTACCGCCAAGGAAGTTGCCCACGGTAGCCGCTACTATACATCCCAAAGGGTCGAGCCCCGCAGCAAGGCAACCGCCGAAAGCAAATTCGGAAGAGAAGGGCAAGACGGTAGCCGCAAGGAACGCTACCGCAAAGAGACCGTAATATCCGTATTGTAGAAGAAAATCGAGCATTACAACATAAAATCCAATACGACCAAAGCCGCCAGCGACTCTACCACAGGTACCACTCTCGGTACGATACAGACATCGTGCCTGCCACGGACTTCGATAGTACGGGCATTGCCGTGAGTATCGACCGTCTGCTGCCGCTTACCGATACTTGCTACAGGCTTGAAAGCTACACGGAAATATATGTCTTCGCCGTTCGATATACCGCCTTGTATACCGCCACTTCGGTTGGTAGCAGTACGAATACCATCGCTATCGGCAACGAATATATCGTTGTGTTCCGAGCCACGCATAGCCGCCGCTTCGAAACCTGCTCCGTAGTCGAACCCCTTAGCCGAGGGTATCGACATCATAGCCGCCGCAAGCCTCGACGATAGTTTATTGAAAATAGGATTGCCTATACCGGCCGACACGCCCTTCACCACACACGAGACGACACCTCCGAGGCTGTCTCTATCGCTGCGGGCAAGGTCTATCTCTGCTACCATACGGCGAGCCGTCGACTCGTCAGGCGTAGGCAGAGGGTTTTTATCGATACCTCTCAGGTCGAGAGAGGTATAAGGCAATGTCTCTACTACTCGCCCTATCTGCGACACATAGCCGACTATATTTATCGCCTTGGCTTGCAACGCTTGCAAAGCCAGAGAGCCCGCCACAACCCACGAGGCAGTCTCTCTGCCCGAGGCTCGCCCTCCTCCGACTAAGTCGTCGACACCATACCTGAGGCGGTAGGTGTAATCGGCATGCGAAGGGCGAAGTATATCTTTTATATGGTCGTAGTCGGAGCTGCGTGCATTGCGGTTTTCGATAAAAAAAGCTATGGGAAAACCGTCGGAAACACCGTCGGATATACCGGATAGGAAGCGAACCTCGTCGGACTCGTGCCGCTGCGACGAAAAGGCATAACGCCCCGTCTGCCGCCGAGCAAGTCGCAAGGCTACGGCTTGTGTATCGATACGGATACCACGTGGAAAGCCGTCGACGACACCGCCGATAGCTTCGCCGTGCGACGAGCCGAAAGTCGTAAGGGTAAGCCTATTGCCAAAGGTATTGTCCACGAGTACCTCCTCCGATATGTATCGCCGTTTAGTGGCAGCCGCAGCAGCCTCCGCCGCAACCGCCGTCGTGGTGATGATGGTCGTCGCCACATCCGCTACAGTCGCCTCCACACGAAGAGTGCATCGATGCCAACTCGTCGTCGGTGGGAGTGTGTACGTCGAGTACTCTGACCTTAAACAAAAGGTCTTCGCCCGCAAGCGGGTGGTTGAGGTCGACCGTAACGGCTTCCGTAGCTATCTTCACTATCTCGGCGTTGATGCGGTCGCCGTTGGTATCGACGAGAGGCACGATAGCTCCGGGGAAGAACCTCTCTTCGTCGAGCGTACCGTCGGAGGTGAAGACATCGAGAGGCAGGTCTATAACATTGTCGTCGCTACGCTCTCCGTATGCGTCGGAAGCTGCAAGCGAAAACTCAAACTTATCACCTACGCTCTTGCCCGTAAGCTGCTCTTCAAACTTGGGTAACATCATACCCACACCGTGTATGTACTTGAGTGGGTCTTCGGGCACAGTAGCCTCCATAAGCTCGAAAGAGCCGTTGCTGTTTTTTACAAATAGTTCGTATTGTACTGTTACAAGTTTATTTTCCGTTATCTGCATAATATTTATTTTTTTGTTTGTATTGATTATTTATCGATTTATAGGTTTAAAGTATTGTCGTACGTTATGGGTAGCTCTTTACCGATAGACGATACGACGACAGCCGCTTGGCGGCTTGCAACTTCTTCGGCTATGAGTTCGGCTACGATGCGAGCCATACGGTCGTCGATATGGCTTATCGGTTCGTCGAGTAGTAGGAAGTCGAAAGGTTGGCACAAAGCACGTATTATAGCTACACGCTGCTGCTGCCCCCACGATAGCTTGCCACACGGTTGGTGTCTCTTGTCCGATATTTCGAGGCGACGTAGCATATCGTCGATTTCGGCTTCCGACTTATAGGCTTGCAGTCGATTTTTCAGCTCGATATTCTCTATGGCGGTAAGTTCGGGGAATATTTTCAGGTCTTGAAACAATATCCCGATACGGCTCTGCCTTATCGTGTCCCACTCGGGCGAGCCGACGGGCGGCGTACGCCTGCCGTCGAATAGGATTTCGCCCTCGAAATCGTCTCTGTAGCCGTAGATATAGGCGAAAAGCGACGACTTACCCTTACCCGAATCGGCTTGCAGCAGGTACGACTGCCCTGCAACGAACTCCACACGCTGCCTCCAGACGTCGGAGAGAGGAGGATTGTCGGCAAATATTCGAGGTAAAATATGGGATAATGATATAGTGTGCACCGCCTGAAAATGATTTTTGCAAAGGTAAGTCTTTTATTCGACATACCGACGAACCCACCATACGAGAAATCCGTCGACCGCCACCGAAATATTTATCCGATACATATCGCCTATCTATTACAATATTTTTACTAACTTTGCAGCCACAGACACAACGAAGTTTTTAATCATATAATAATACAAAGTAATTATGTCAAAAGTAACAGTTGTAGGTGCAGGCAACGTAGGCGCTACCTGTGCAAATGTATTGGCGGTAAACGAAGTCGCCAACGAAATAGTATTAATCGATATCAAAGAAGGCTTGGCAGAAGGCAAGGCTATGGACATTATGCAGACGGCTCAGCTTATGGGCTTCGACTCTGTGGTTAAGGGCGTAACGAACGACTACTCGAAGACAGCCGACTCGGACGTGGTCGTAATCACTTCGGGTATTCCTCGCAAGCCGGGAATGACGCGCGAAGAGCTTATCGGTGTCAATGCCGGTATCGTCAAGAGTGTTGCCGAAAACATCCTCAAGCATTCACCGAAGGCTATCCTTATCATCGTATCGAACCCGATGGACACGATGGCTTATCTCTCGTACAAAGTACTCGGACTGCCGCGCGAACGCGTTATCGGTATGGGCGGAGCATTAGACTCGTCGAGATTTAAATACTTCCTCTCGCAGGCATTGGGCTGCAACGCCAACGAAGTGGAAGGTATCGTTATCGGCGGACACGGCGATACCACTATGATACCGCTCGCACGCTTGGCTACATACAAAGGCATACCCGCCGCAACTCTTTTGAGCCCCGAAAAACTCGAAGAGGTAGTGAAAAACACTATGGTGGGCGGTGCTACTCTTACGGGACTGCTCGGCACTTCGGCTTGGATGGCTCCCGGTGCCGCTGCTTCGTCGGTTGCCGAAAGCATCATCAAAGACCAGAAAAAGATGATACCTTGCTCCGTACACCTCAACGGCGAATACGGACAGAAAGACATCACTATCGGTGTGCCTGTAGTAATCGGTCGCAAAGGTATAGAGCGTATCGTAGAACTTAAACTCGACGCCGACGAAAAAGCCAAATTCGAAGCATCGGCTGCCGCCGTACGCAAGACAAACAGCGTACTTGCCGAAATGAAGTTGATTTAAAAAACATCTTACGTTTAGAATTTAATTGTTTGTGTGCGGTTCGATATCGTGGAGATATCGAACCGTTTTTTTCGCCTCTTTCGTCTGTTTGCCACAAACTTTTCCGATAATAAAACACGGCGGCATTTTCGAGCATCAGAAAACAGCTGTTGTAAGTCACTGATAAATAGGTGTTAGTGAAGAAAAAAATTTGGTGACGTCACGAGCAAAATTTCCTGACGTCGCCAACAAAATTTCCCGACGTCGCCCCGTATCGGCGGTGACGTCACCGCAAAAATTTCCCGACGTCAAGAAATTTCACGCTCGATGTCGAGCGTTTTTTATTAATATCGAAAAACCAAAAAAGGCTCTGCGAGAGCCTGAAAAATAGGGACATCGGGTGTTTTACCTAAAATCAGTATTTGAAGTTGCTGCCGCCCAGAAACTCTCTCAAAAGCGAAGTCGATGGTATGCCTACCTCATTGGTAGATTTGAAATATTGCAAGAACTTAAGCAACCGATGAGCCTCGGCGTATTCGGGACAATCTTGCGGCACGGTCTCGAGTACAGGCACGGCGTGCCGACGCAAGACGTCGAACTCAAAGATAAGCGACGAGTTGAACATCACGTCTGCCTCCTCTTGGAACGGGAATATCCATTTGTCTTCGCCTCGGCGAACGCTCCGCCACATACCGATAGTGTGCCGAGCCGAATAGGAACGGAATTTGGAGTCGCGGACGATACGTCGGAGCAGACGATTGTCGGTAGTCGATATCCAGTTGTGATTGTCGAGCGAAATGGTGGTAAGAGCCGATACGTATACCTTGAAAATCTTCGCAGGGTCGATGCCCTTCGATATTTCGGGGTTCAGGGCGTGAATGCCCTCGATTACGAGTATCGAGTCGCCATTGAGTTTTATCGAGTCGCCGTTGTATCGTCGGCTTCCGGTAGCGAAGTCGAAGGTCGGTATTTCTACTCTTTCGCCCTGCAATATTCGGCTGAGGTCGTCTCTGAAGAGTTGGAGGTCAAGAGCGTAGAGCGATTCGTAGTCGGGCTTGCCCTCGTCGTCGATGGGAGTGTGTTTTCTATCGACGAAATAATTATCCATCGAAAGCGTAAGAGGTTTTATTCCAGAAGTCATCAGTTGTATTGCCAGCCGTTTGGAGAATGTAGTCTTACCCGACGACGAGGGACCTGATATCAGCACCGTCTTCTTGCCTTCGGCTATGACACGGTCGGCTATCTGTGCTATCTTTTTTTCGTGCAAGGCTTCAGACACCTTAATGAGGTCTTCGAGAATTTCGGTATTTATAGACCTATTGAAGTCGCCCGCATTGACGATACCGAGCAGTGCGTTCCAACGAGCAAATTCATCGAATATTCCGAACAGCTTCGGTTGCTTTTCGAAGGGAGCTATATGGTCGGGGCTGTTTCTGTCGGGTACGCGAAGGAGCATCCCGTCTTCGTAGCTTACGATATCGAACAAATCCAAATATCCCGTCGAGGGAACAAGTACAGGCAGATAATAGTCGTAAAACCTGCCGAGCGAATAGTACGTTACGAAAGGTTTGCCCATACGGTCGATAAGATAGACCGTATCCATATCCCCCTGACGCTCGAAAATCGCGATAGCCTCTTCTTTCGGCGACTCGTGAATTTCGATAGGCATATCGGCTTCGATGATTTGGCGTACACGCTCCCGTATACGTTCTATTTTATCGTCGGCAATCTTATTTTCGCGCCCGTTGATATTGCAATAATATCCGTGCGAAACAGGATGCTCCACCCTCAGAATATCGTCGGGATAAAGCTCTCGAATAGCCTTCGACAATACCATAGTAAGACTGCGCACGTATGTACGATAACCCGCCGACGAAGAGGCATCGAGAAACTCCACTATCTTCGGACGAAATACCTGAAACGATAAACTCTCGGCTTTATAATTGACGTAAGCCAACATCACTTTGTGAGGCAGATTTATCTGCAACGCATCGTAAATTTCTCTCAGAGTAATACCCATCGGAAATTCAAACTCACGGTCGCCGAGATTGGTGCAAATGATTTTTACTGTCTGTTGCATAATAATACGAATGATATACTTTCTTGGATTTGCCGAGCAAAGATAGATATAAATTTCCACACCCACAACGGCAACAACCCTCAGAGCTATCTTTTTTATTACCTTTGCAAAAAATAACAACACTCGTAAAGTATGAATAAAATACTACTCCTGTCGTCTGCTCTCTTGCTGGCGACGTTCGTTCAATGTTCGGGCAGCAAGTCGCAAAGCGACGATGCTTCGGCGGCAACACCCAAAGAAACGATAGAGATACCCGTTTTCAATCCCGATTCGGCATATATCTTCGTAAAAAACCAAACCGACTTCGGCGCTCGAGTGCCAAACACCAAGCCACACGCACAATGCTTCGCATACCTGAGCGGTAAGTTGAGGGATTATGCCGATAGCGTAGTGGTACAAGAGGGCAGAGGTATATTATATAACAATAAGGCTATCGACATCAAAAACATCATCGGCATATTCAATCCCCAAGCCGTAGACCGAGTATTACTCGTCGCCCACTGGGATAGCCGCCCCTTTGCCGACCAAGACTCCGACCCGTCGAGGCACAAAACACCGATAATAGGCGCCAACGACGGAGCAAGCGGCGTAGGTATCCTCCTCGAAATAGCCCGTAACCTCACTACCCTACCCGACCGCATAGGAGTAGATATCATATTGTTCGACGTCGAAGACTACGGTTCGCCCGCATTCGATCCGACAGTAAGAAACAACGACGGCGGCTGGTGCATTGGCTCCAAGTATTGGGCAAACAACCCTCACAAATCGGACTACAAAGCCCGTTTCGGTATCTTGCTCGATATGGTAGGTGCTACCGGAGCCAAGTTCTACAAAGAACAACACTCTCTACGCTACGCTCGCGGTATAGTCGACAAAGTGTGGAGTAGAGCCATTGCCTCGGGGTTCGACGGATATTTCATCGACCGAAGCGGCGGATATATCATCGACGACCATATCCCCATAAACGAAATACGCAATATCCCCACCATCGATATAATCCAATACGACCCAAATACTGAGAGCGGCTTCAACCCTTATTGGCACACCGCTAAAGACAACCTCGACATTATCGACCGCAATACACTATACGCCGTAGGTCAAACGGTAATGAACATCGTATTCGACCACTGACAACTGAAAATACACAATGCAAACCATACAGCTCTCTCTATCGCCCGAGCAAGCAGCCGACGACAACGCTATCAGAACCGGAATAGCTAAGACTCTGTCGGTCGAATCGACCGATATTTCGAGTTTCAGAATAGTACGTAAGTCGATAGACGCACGAGGACGGCGTCCTGTGGTAATACTTCAACTAAACGTATTTGTCGGCGAGCAACCCGATAGATACGCATACTTCAATACGTTCTACTACCACGACGTAACAAATGCCAAAGAGGTAATCGTCGTAGGCAGCGGTCCGGCAGGACTATTTGCCGCCCTAAGACTCATAGAACTTGGGCTTCGTCCGATAATAGTAGAGAGAGGAAAAACCGTCGAACACCGCACCGTCGATGTCGACCGTATCTATCGCAACGAAGAGCTCGACGAAGAGTCGAACATCTGCTTCGGCGAAGGAGGAGCAGGTACTTTCTCCGACGGTAAACTGTTTTCACGCTCCAAAAAGAGTGGCAAAACAGGCAGGATACTCGAAATATTTCACCGCCACGGAGCACAAGACGAAATCCTATACGACGCACACCCACATATCGGCACCGACGTCTTGCAATCGGTAGTGGCAAATATCAGAAAAACCATACTGCAGTGTGGCGGAGAGATGCTTTTCTCTGCCAAAGTAACCGATATATTACTACAAGGCGATAGAGTAACAGGCGTACGCCTTGCCGACAATAGTACATTAAATTCCGATTACGTAGTACTCGCCACAGGACACTCGGCACGTGATATCTATCGTATACTTACCGAAAAACGTATTGCCGTCGAAGCTAAAGGATTTGCCATGGGAGTGCGTGTAGAGCATCCGCAAGAACTGATCGACAAGATACAGTACAAGGGTTATAAAAACGATTTCTTGCCTGCTGCCTCGTACAATCTTACGGCACAATTTTCAGACCAAGGAGTTTATTCTTTTTGTATGTGTCCGGGCGGAATGATAGTGCCGTCGGCTACCGAACGCCGAGGAGTAGTCGTGAACGGTATGAGCAACTCACAGCGCAACTCGCCGTTTGCCAATTCGGGCATAGTGGTACAGCTACACCCGAAAGATTTATCGGACTTCCACCAGCACGGCGAACTCTGCGGACTCTATTTCCAACAGCATCTCGAACACCTTGCATACGTCAACAATGGCGGACAAAACCAGAAAGCACCTGCTCAACGTCTCGACGACTTCGTAAAAGGCAAGCTATCGGGCGAAATAAGCCAATCTTCATACCTACCCGGTACGGTATCGTCGCCAATGCACTTTTGGCTGCCGTCGCCGATAGGAGAGGCTCTGAGGGCGGGTTTCAAGATTTTCGACCGAAAGATGCGGGGATTCGTTACATCGCAAGCTGTGGTGCTCGGAGTCGAATCGCGAACATCGTCGCCGGTACGTATTCCTCGCCACAGAGATACATTGCAACACACTCAGATAGCGGGGCTCTACCCTTGCGGCGAGGGTGCAGGATATTCGGGAGGTATTACCTCGTCGGCTATCGACGGCGAACGTGTAGCGGAACAAATAAAACTCGATACGATAAACAATCGTGATGCACACACACGAAAACACTTTACATAAATATTATATGCCCGACTGTATCGAAGTCGGCTGCGACGAAGCCGGTAGAGGCTGCCTTGCGGGAGCGGTTTTCGCTGCAGCCGTAATACTACCTGCAGACTTCGATTGCCCTGCTCTGAACGACAGCAAGCAACTTACCGAACGTCATAGAAATTCGCTTCGTACTGTTATCGAAAATGAGGCTATCGCTTGGGCTGTAGCTAAAATCGACCCCGAAGAAATAGACGAAATAAACATTCTAAAAGCCTCTATAAAAGCTATGCACAAGGCTATCGATATGCTCTCCGTAAGACCTCAGCACATTATAGTCGATGGAAATAAATTCATCGACTATCAAAATATTTCGCATAAAACTATCGTTAAAGGAGATAGTAAATATATGTCGATAGCCGCTGCATCTATATTGGCAAAGACTCACAGAGACGAATATATGAATTATCTACACACTCAATATCCTTATTACCACTGGAATATAAATAAGGGCTACCCTACTCTACACCATCGAAAGGCTATAAAAGAGTTCGGTATAAGCCCATATCATCGTAGAAGTTTCAGGCTATTGGATACGCAGATGAGTTTCGAATTTCAATAGTTGATATGATATTAATAAGGTATAGATAAATTGTTGATAAGTTTATTTTGAACAAAAAGCTATACATTCGTAAGTTTAAGAACATAAAAAAGGGAGATTATTTACATACGTCGACACTTGGTAATCAATCAGTAATAAAGTTATCAACATTATCAACTATCAATACTCAATACCATTTATACTTTAAAAAAAAGAAAATAGATAATATATTAGATATTGATAGAAAAATAATTTTGGCTATCTTTGCAAAACGATATAGTTTAAAATCGCTTATTAATTAATTAATTTCAATGATATATGAATAAGAAAATAGTTGTATTTACTACACTTTTAGTGATGTTTGTAGTTGTCGGTTGTAAGATACCGAAAGAATTTTTGTCTAATTTGACAGCCACTCCAAATCCTCTGGAACTGAAAGGAGGAAAGATTGAATGTAAAGTTGAAGGAACTTTTCCCGAAAAGTATTTTGTAAAAAACATGGTACTTGAAGTGGTACCCGTGTTGAAATCTACTAAAACAGGAGCTGTGCTCAGAGGCGAACCTCGTATCTATCAGGGTGAGAAAATCGAAGGTAACAACTCGGTGATAAGGTATAAAAACGGAGGTAAATACGAACATAAAATTTCGTTTAATTACGATCCGAAATTCGACCAATGTGAACTCTACTTGGAAGCAACTGCTAAGGTAAAGAAAAAGACCGTAAAATTCGAACCCGTAAAAGTAGCCGAAGGTCTTATCGTTACATCTAACTTGGTATATTCGAATCCTTCGGAACTCGGTGGCTCAAAATTCATATCGGGCAACCTACAGAAAGCTATAGAAGAGAAAGAAAATGCCGAAATTAAATTCCTTATACAGCAGGCTAATATTCGTCCTTCGGAAACAAAAAGCATTATAGAGCTTACTAACAAGATAAAGAATATTAAACCCGAAGATAACATAGTACTTAAAGGCATAGAAATTTCGTCTTATGCGTCTCCCGACGGAGGTGTAGAACTCAATGAAAAGCTGGCTAAAGCTCGCGAAAACTCTACTAAGAATTATATCAATTCGCAAATGAAGAAATTGAAAAAACAAGTAGAAGTATCGGCTACATTTACAGCACAAGACTGGGAAGGTTTCAAAGAATTGATGGAAAAATCAGATATTCAAGACAAAAATCTTATCTTAAGTGTATTGTCGATGTATTCAGACCCCGAACAACGAGAAAAAGAAATAAAAAATCTTTCGGCAGCATTTACTGAAATAAAAGAAAAAGTACTGCCTCAGCTTCGTCGTTCGCAAATAGTATTTACTAAAGAAACAGTAGGTAAATCCGACGAAGAGATAGCTAAACTTCTCAACGAAGACCCATCAAAATTGTCGATTGAAGAAATGTTGTATGCTGCTAATCTCAATAGCGACCTCAACTATAAGAGAGACGTATTTATGAAGATAGTAAGCCAATATCCCGAAGATATAAGAGGTTACAACAATCTTGGCGTAGTAGAATATAAGCTCGGTAATATGGCAGAAGCAAACAGAAACTTCACCAAAGCACTCGAAATAAACAAAAACGACGCTGTGGCAAATTTCAATAAAGCATCTATCCTCATAGCACAAGGCAATATAAGCGAAGCTAAGACTTACCTCGGATATGCTGCCGGTGTAGGCGAAGACTTGAACTACGCTAATGCTGCTATAGCTATTGCAGAAGGCAACTATTCGAAGGCTGTATCTCTGTACGGAAAATCGAATACAAACAATGCTGCTTTAGCAAGAATATTGAATAAAGATTACAGCGGAGCAAAGAATATTTTGGAAAATATACAGACTCCCGACGCAAAGACATATTATCTGAAATCTATCGTAGCTGCTCGTACAAACAATGTAAACGATTTGGTGAAATCGGTAACAATGGCTATCAATGCAGATAATTCTTATAAGGAAAAATTCTTGAACGATATGGAATTTAGATCGTTCCTTACCAACGATGCGTTTGCGTCTTTACTGAAGTAAGTTTTCTTTATATTTGATATATGTAAGTTGTCCCGACTTCGTTGGGGCAACTTTTTTATTGTACCTTTGCAAAAATATTTAGAGAAGTGGAGATTTTAAATAAAGACAGTATATTAGATACTATCGAAACCGTAGGTACAATCGGTTTTTTCGATGGATTACATCTTGGACACAAATTTCTTATAGGTAAATTATTGAATATATCGAAGAGCGAAGGCAAGAAATCGCTTGTGGTTACTTTCAGAGAAAATCCGAAAAAGTTTTTCAAAAAAGATTACGATATAAGGCAACTGACGACTCTC
>CAJPNS010000013.1 GCA_905372135.1 Porphyromonadaceae bacterium
GTAAATAAATAAACATTCAGAAAATGAGTAACCTAAAACGTGTTTACACCTTCGGTAACGGAAAAGCCGAAGGCAAGGCAGAAATGAAAAACTTGCTCGGAGGTAAAGGAGCAAATCTTGCCGAAATGAATCTTATAGGAGTACCGGTACCTCCCGGGTTCACTATCACCACAGACACCTGCAACGACTACTATCAGATAGGTAAAGACAAAGTTGTAGAGATGCTTCGCCCCGAAGTAGAAGCAGCCATAAAAGGAATAGAAGTATTGATGAAATCGAAATTCGGCGATGTCGAAAACCCGCTTCTGGTATCCGTACGTTCGGGAGCAAGAGCCTCTATGCCGGGTATGATGGATACCATCCTAAACCTCGGTCTGAACGACAAAGTAGTGGAAGGTATGGCAAAAAAGACAGGTAATCCGCGTTTTGCGTGGGACTCTTACCGTCGTTTCGTACAGATGTACGGCGACGTAGTATTGGGTATGAAACCCGAAAACAAAAACGATATAGACCCTTTCGAAGCTATTATCGAAGAGGTCAAAGAACATAAAGGCGTACACCTCGATACCGAACTTTCGGTAGACGACCTCAAAGAGCTTGTAACCAAGTTCAAAGCCGCCGTAAAAAAACAGACAGGAAAAGACTTCCCCGAAAACTCGTACGAGCAGCTTTGGGGAGCTATATGTGCCGTCTTCGACTCTTGGATGAACGACCGTGCAATACTTTACCGTAAAATGGAAGGTATCCCCGCCGAGTGGGGTACTGCCGTCAACGTACAGGCTATGGTATTCGGCAATATGGGCGACACATCAGCTACCGGCGTTTGCTTCTCTCGCGACGCTGCCACAGGCGAAGACATCTTCGTAGGCGAATATCTTATCAATGCTCAGGGCGAAGACGTTGTAGCAGGTATACGTACGCCTCAGCAAATCACCAAAGAAGGTTCGCAACGCTGGGCTACTCTGGCAGAAATATCCGAAGAAGAACGTGCCCGAAAATATCCTTCGATGGAAGAGGCTATGCCCGATATATACAAGGAACTCGACAAGTTGCAGACAAAACTCGAGAATCACTACAAAGATATGCAGGATATGGAGTTTACCGTACAAGAGGGTAAATTGTGGTTCTTGCAGACACGTAACGGAAAGCGTACGGGAGCAGCTATGGTTCGCATAGCAATGGAGATGTTGCGTCAGGGAATGATAGACGAAAAGACAGCTCTACTACGCATAGAACCCAATAAGCTCGACGAACTACTCCACCCCGTATTCGACAAAAGCGCTCTGAAATCGGCTAAGGTGATAGCCAAAGGATTGGCTGCCTCTCCGGGTGCTGCCTGCGGCAAAATAGTCTTCAACGCCGACGATGCCTCATTGTGGGCTTCTAAGGGCGAAAAAGTGATAATGGTTCGTATCGAAACCTCACCCGAAGACCTTGCAGGTATGGCTGCCGCCGAAGGCATACTTACCGCTCGCGGCGGTATGACTTCGCACGCCGCCGTCGTAGCACGCGGTATGGGCAAATGCTGCGTATCGGGTGCAGGTGCTCTTAAAATAGATTACGCCAAGAAGACGATGGAAGTAGACGGTATTCTGCTGAAAGAGGGTGACCATATCTCCATCAACGGTTCTACGGGCGACATCTACGAAGGACAAGTGGCTACCAAAGAAGCCGAGCTGTCGGGCGATTTCAGCGAAGTGATGACTCTTGCCGACAAATACGCACGTATGAAAGTACGTACCAATGCCGATACTCCGAACGATGCTATGGTAGCACGCCGTTTCGGAGCCAAAGGTATCGGTCTGTGCCGTACGGAGCATATGTTCTTCGAAGGTGAAAAGATAAAAGCAATGCGTGAGATGATACTTTCCGAAAATGAAGAAGGTAGACGCAAAGCATTGGCAAAGATATTACCCTATCAGGAGGCAGACTTCGAAGGTATCTTCGAGGCAATGCACGACCTGCCCGTTACCGTACGCTTGCTCGACCCGCCGTTGCACGAATTCGTGCCGCACGACGAGAAAGGTCAGCAAGAGATGGCTCAGGCAATGGGTGTAGATTTGGATTACATCAAATTCCGTGTGGATAAACTGCACGAACAAAACCCGATGCTCGGACACCGCGGTTGTCGTCTGGGAAATACTTTCCCTGAAATAACCGAGATGCAGACAAAAGCGATATTGGGAGCCTGTCTGAAACTTAAGAAAAAAGGCATAAAAGCCATACCCGAAATAATGGTACCGCTCACAGGTATCCTATACGAATTCTTGGAACAAGAAAAGGTGATCCGCAGAGCCGCCAAGCAACTATTCAACGAAATGGGCGACAGCATAGACTACAAAGTCGGCACTATGATAGAGATACCTCGTGCAGCTCTTACGGCAAATCGTATAGCCTCGGCAGCCGAGTTCTTCTCGTTTGGCACCAACGACCTCACACAGATGACTTTCGGTTACAGCCGCGACGACATCGCTTCGTTCTTACCCATATATCTCGAAAAGAAAATCCTGAAGGCAGACCCGTTCCAAGTACTCGACAGAAACGGCGTAGGACAGTTGGTAGAGATAGCCGTAGAGCGAGGTCGCGAAATTCGTCCCGACCTAAAATGCGGTATCTGTGGCGAACACGGCGGCGAACCCTCTTCGGTAGAGTTTTGCCATATCAAGGGACTCGATTATGTTTCCTGCTCGCCTTTCCGCGTACCTATCGCACGATTGGCAGCCGCACAAGCCGCTATCAGATTCTGATTGGGTAAAAAATCAATATCGAAAAAAGACAGGGAGTGTACTAAATAGCTTCCTGCCTTTTGTTTTTTCAGCTTAAAATCGGAGAATATAAAGACACGAAAATAGAGTATAAGTCATCGAAAGAAGAATTATTATTGTAGGTAAAATAATATATTGTAATTTTGCAGCCCACCAATATCAGTGGCGAAAAACTTGCATATCAACTGCCCAATACAATGAATATAAGAAATATAGCAATTATAGCACACGTAGATCACGGAAAGACTACGCTCGTAGACAAAATGCTGCTTGCAGGCAAACTGTTTAGAGATAACCAAAATACAGGTGAACTGATACTCGACAACAACGACCTCGAACGCGAACGTGGCATAACAATCACTTCCAAAAACGTATCAATAGAGTACAAAGACTGTAAAATCAACATAATAGATACTCCCGGGCACTCCGACTTTGGAGGCGAAGTAGAGCGCGTACTCAATATGGCCGACGGCTGTCTGCTACTGGTCGACGCTTTCGAGGGACCTATGCCGCAGACACGCTTCGTATTGCAGAAAGCACTGCAAATAGGGCTTCTACCTATTGTAGTGATAAACAAGGTAGACAAACCCAACTGTCACCCCGACGAGGTGCAGAATGCGGTTTTCGAGCTGATGTTTAACCTCGATGCAACGGAAGAGCAACTCAATTTCCCCACAATATACGGCTCTGCCAAAAACAATTGGATGTCTGACGATTGGAAGACACCTACGGACAATATAACATATCTTCTCGATAAGATAATAGAGTACATTCCCGCTCCGAAATTTATAGAAGGTGCGCCGCAAATGCTTGTTACCTCGCTCGATTACTCGTCGTATGTAGGCAGAATAGCCGTCGGCAAGGTACATAGAGGCACATTCACCGATGGACAGGATATAATGCTCTGCAAACGCGACGGGTCGATGACAAAACAGAAGATAAAACAGCTAAATACCTTCTCGGGGCTCGGCAAAACACCCGTGCAGAGTGTCGGGTCGGGCGATATATGTGCTATGATAGGCATAGAAGGATTCGAGATAGGCGATACCGTAACAAGTGTCGAAAACCCCGAGCCGCTGCCGCCGATAGCCATAGACGAACCGACGATGTCGATGACTTTCACCAACAATGACTCTCCCTTCTTCGGCAAAGACGGTAAATACGTAACTTCGAGGCACATACACGACCGCCTGATACGCGAACTCGATCGCAATCTTGCTCTGCGCGTAGAGACCACCGAATCGGCAGATACGTGGAAGGTATCGGGTAGAGGCGTACTTCACCTCTCGATACTTATCGAGACGATGCGTCGCGAAGGCTACGAACTACAAGTAGGTCAGCCTCAGGTGATACGCAAAGAGATAGACGGCGTAGTATGCGAACCTGTGGAGCAACTTACCGTCAATGTCCCCGAAGAGTACTCGAGCAAGGTGATAGATATAGTTACTCGTCGCAAAGGCGACCTGATGTCGATGGAGACGAAGAAAGACCGTGTCTACCTCGAGTTCAATATACCTTCTCGCGGTATTATCGGTCTTAGAAACAATATCCTTACTATCTCGGCAGGAGAGGCGGTGATGGCTCATCGTTTCCTCGAATACGCTCCTTGGAAAGGCGATATCGAACGCCGCAACAACGGCTCTATTATAGCTATGGAGAGCGGTACGGCTTTTGCATACTCTATCGATAAACTACAAGACAGAGGCAGGTTCTTCATCTTCCCGCAAGAGGAGGTATACGCCGGACAAGTCGTAGGCGAAAATGCCAAAGAGGGCGACCTCATAGTAAACGTTACCAAGTCGAAGAAGCTCACCAATATGCGGGCATCGGGCTCCGACGATAAGGTAAAACTGATACCGCCAGTAATATTTTCGCTCGAAGAGGCGTTGGAATACATCAAAGCCGATGAGTATCTCGAAGTTACACCCAAACACCTGCGAATAAGGAAAATAATCCTCGACGAAACCGAACGTCGACGAGCAGGAAGTAAGAGTAATACGTAAAATATCTTCAAAAAGATACGTCGAAAACGCAATACAGGTGATAAGATTAAAAAAGACCGATTGAGGATAGTAGCAGTTTTTTTTACTAATTTTGTTGCCTATAATTCTATGTTGTAACATAAAACCACACAATATATGATATCAACCATAAAAAGAATAGGAGCGAAGTGTACTTTTTATAAACTGATGAGTAGAATAGCTCCGGACGACAATGAGATAACCTCGGCATGCGACCGCATAGGAGCATACCGCTACTTAAGGCGTTATAGATATGTGCTCGATGGTTTGCGTTTTGCCGAATATAATCCGACGGCGAAGCGCCATACACGTGTGTGGGTATGTTGGCTGCAAGGATACGACAATGCACCTAATATAGTGAAGCACTGTATCGATTCGATACGCAAATATTGCTCTTCGATGGAGGTAATACTTATAGATGAGCACAATATAGGCCAATATATAGATATCCCTTCTTATATCGAAGATAAACACAGTAGGGGTATAGTGCCGAATGCTCATTATGCCGACTATATACGTGTAGCGTTGCTCGAACGATATGGAGGCGTGTGGATAGATGCTACGGTATTGCTTACAGGAGGTCTGCCTGAGACTATCGAATATGCGGATTTGTTCTGTTTCAAGACACAGCCGATAGGGAAAGCCTACGCAAGCAATTGGTTTATAGCAGCAGCGGCAAGAAATCCTTTTATCGTGCAGATCAAAGCATTGCTCGAGGAGTATTGGAGGCGAGAGAAGAGGCTTGTTTCGTATTCGATATTTCATATATTTTGGGCATTGATAGTAGATTACTCCGAAGCGAATAGGAAAATATGGGAGTCGGTGCCATTTCTTAGCGATATCGACAGAAAAATATTACAAATGGAGATGTTTAGCCCGTACTCAGAGAAAAGAATGTCTGAAATATGCGAAATTTCTCCGATACATAAGCTTACTTATAAGTTTTCAGACCTCGATGAGGCAAAATCCGATACGTTTTATCGAAAATTATTCATTAAACAATAACATACACATATAATACTATGTATACATGCAAGATTTGTAACAAAGAATTCGACTCCGAACGCTATACCGCAGAAGAAATACGCTTTCGTCTTGGTCATAAGTTCGACTACGTCAAATGTCGGCACTGTAATTGCTTGCAGATAGTGGAGATACCTAAAGATTTGGACGACTATTACGATGTCGGCAAGTACTATTCGCTCCAAGAACGCGACGAAAAGGAGAGTAATGGTCTCATTCGTCGTATGATGCGTAAGTATTTACTAAAATATCGTATGAATGGAAGGAATATCGTCGGACGTCTGATGACGAAGCTCGATACCGGAGCTTTCGAGTGGGTCGAGCCCGGTATGATGACCTTCAACTCGAGCATTCTCGATATCGGTTGCGGTACGGGACGTACGCTTTTGAAGTTGGCTCGTAGCGGGTTCAATAACCTACAGGGAATAGACCCATATATAGGCGAAGATATTAGTTATAAGCTCAAAACGACGACCGTAAATATCTATAAACGAGCCATCGAGGAGCTCGAAGGCAGCTATGATGTCATTACGTTGAATCACGTGATGGAGCATCTGGCTAATCCGCACCAAGCCCTTGAGTCGATAGCGAAAGTGATGACCGAAAAGAGCACGTTGGTGCTGGCGTTGCCCATAACGAGCAATTTTACTTGGAAGCATTACGGAATAAAGCAGTATCAATTGATAGACGCACCCCGACATCTTTTTATCTACTCCATCGATAGCTTGCGCCAGCTCGGAGAGCAGCACGGTTTGGAGCTCGTCGAGGCAAAGCCATATTTCTATTACAAACTATTGTACGATGTGTATGGTAAAATGGCTGACGAACTGAAGAGTGTCGACAAATCAAAACTTGTAAAACAGCTAATTAACGACGGCGATACGGGACATGCATATATCTATTTCAAGAAGAAAATAAAATGATTTGAATCGTTTCGTGATAGCAGTTTGTCTGTTGCGAAAAAAAGGTTGTGCCTAAAGAAGTCGGATAGTGAATATTTCGCTATCCGACTTCTTTGTGATATGTTTATTGTTTATGTGCTTGTGAAAGAGGTTGTCGTCTGTTAGTCGCGTCGTTCGATTCGAGCTCCGAGCATCGTAAGTCGGTGTTCGATATCTTCGTATCCTCTATCTATCTGGTCGATATTGTTTATCGTGCTTGTGCCTTCGGCACTAAGGGCGGCTATCAACAGGGCTATGCCTGCACGTATATCGGGCGAGGTCATATTGTTGGCTCTGAGCCGAAATTTTCTGTCGTGTCCGATGACGACAGCACGGTGAGGGTCGCAAAGTATTATCTGTGCCCCCATATCGATGAGTTTGTCTACGAAAAAGAGTCTGCTCTCAAACATTTTTTGGTGTATCAGCACACTGCCTTTGGCTTGTGTGGCAACAACGAGCATTACACTGAGCAGGTCGGGCGTAAGCCCTGGCCAAGGAGCGTCGGCTATGGTCATTATGGAGCCGTCCATAAACGACTCTATTCGGTAGCTTTCCTGCTCGGGGACGAATATGGAGTCGCCCCTCTGCTGTATGTCTATGCCCAGACGCCTGAAACTATCGGGAATGATGCCGAGTTTGTCGTATGCCACATCTTTTATCAGTAGCGGGCTTTGCGTCATTGCTGCCATACCGATGAAAGAGCCGACCTCTATCATATCGGGCAGTATTCGGTGACGGGTACCGCCGAGAGTAGCCACACCTTCGATTGTGAGCAGATTGGAGGCAATACCGGATATTTTCGCTCCCATCGAGTTGAGCATCTCGCATAGCTGTTGCAGATACGGTTCGCAGGCAGCGTTGTATATGGTGGTCTTCCCTTCGGCTAATACGGCAGCCATCACTATATTGGCTGTACCTGTTACTGAGGCTTCGTCGAGTAGCATAGCTGCCCCCCGCAGCCTATCGACACTCATATCGAATGCTCTTTTCTGTTCGTTGAAGGCGATGGCGGCACCGAGCTTTTGCAGCCCTATAAAGTGTGTATCGAGGCGGCGTCTGCCTATTTTGTCGCCACCGGGTTTGGCAAAACGTACTCTGCGAAGCCTTGTCAGCAGCGGGGCTATCAGCATAACAGAGCCTCTGAGACGCGAGCATTTCTGTAAAAACACGTCGCTTGCCAAGAAATCCTCGTTAAGACTGTCGGCACGAAAACTATATTTACCCTTGTCGATACGCTTTACTTCTACACCTATATCTTGCAATAGTAGAATAAGATTCTTGATATCGAGTATTTCGGGGATATTCTCGATTACGACCTCTTGGCGGGTAAGAACGGTAGCACAAATCACTTGAAGAGCTTCGTTTTTAGCTCCCTGAGGCAATATCTCGCCTTTCAGTTTTTGCCCTCCCTCTATTATGAACGATGCCATACTTTTGTATCTAAATTATTAATTTGTAAAATACAGTGGATAACGACGACAAAAATACAATATTTTTTTGTCTTGTAAAAAACGAACTCACTCTTCGGCTGTTTGCCTATGTAATCAACAACTTATCGGACAAACTAATCGAGCAATACGAAAAGCGTATCGCAGAGAAAGACGCTTTTATAGCATTCCTGCAGAAGACAGTAGAACAACTCCGTAAATAAGCCCCCCTTGTAAATCCGTATTTACTCGCTATGGCAATCTACACAATGTGTAGGCATAGCGGGTGAGGCGTTGCGTTTGCGTAATATTTAGTACTTTTGTCGCTGCTTTATAGGCAAGCCCTCGCCGAGAGTAGCAGACAGAGACATAGCCGTATCGGCAGTGTTTGGGGCGTATGCTCTTGTCGGAGGGGAGAGAGACAATGTTTTTATCAAATAATTATGTCGAAAAGAAACAAAAAGCCCTTGCCTCTGCTTCGCGGTATCGATATTACGGATATAGCGGCAGAAGGCAAAGCCATAGCTAAGGTCGACGAAATGGTCGTGTTCGTGCCGTTTGCCGTGCCCGGCGATGTGATCGATTTGCAGATAACCAAGAAACGCAGAAACTATGCCGAAGCTCGTATTGTCGACTTCGTGCGTTACTCCGAAGAGCGTTGCTCGGCTGTGTGCGAACACTTCGGCGTATGCGGCGGGTGTAAGTGGCAGATATTGCCATACGACAAACAGCTGCAGTACAAGCAGCAGCAGGTAGCCGACAACCTTACGAGGATAGGCAAGGTAGACCTGCCACCGATACGCGATATCATCGGAAGCGACAAGGAATATTTCTACCGCAACAAGCTCGAGTTTACCTTTTCGAATCGGAAGTGGCTATCGAACGCTACCGATATACCCGACGACTCTACAGACAGCACGCTACGGAGCGGACTCGGATTTCATATTCCTAAGATGTTCGATAAGGTGCTCGACATCAATAAGTGTTGGCTGCAAGACGATATATCGAACTCTATTCGCAACGAGATACGTCGCTATGCTTTCGAGCATGGGCTCGAATTTTTCGACCTCCGCCACCATACAGGTTTCTTGCGTACTCTTATGATACGCACCGCGTCGACGGGCGAACTTATGGTGGTAGTGGTGTTTTTCTACGACGACCCTATGGCAAGAGAAGCCCTTATGCAGCATATCGCCGATACATTCCCGCAGATAACATCGCTATTGTATGTGATAAATGCCAAGGCAAACGATACTATTGCAGACCAGAAGATAGAGCTATTTGCAGGTAAAGACCATATAGTGGAAACGATGGAAGACCTTCGGTTTAAGGTGGGAGCAAAGTCTTTTTACCAGACCAATTCCGAACAGGCATATAAGCTATACGATACCGTACGGACACTGGCGGGAATTACCCCCGATATGCTTGTATACGACCTATATACCGGTACAGGTACGATAGCCAACTTCATTGCACGCTCGGCAAGGGAGGTGATAGGCATAGAGTATGTACCCGAGGCTATCGACGACGCTCGAGAAAACTCCAAGGCAAACGGTATCGTCAATACTCGTTTCTTTGCGGGCGATATGAAAGATATTC
Organism: Porphyromonadaceae bacterium; assembly: GCA_905372135.1. Classification (GTDB taxonomy): domain Bacteria; phylum Bacteroidota; class Bacteroidia; order Bacteroidales; family Paludibacteraceae; genus F0058. Next base: position 9,777 of record CAJPNS010000013.1, read on the forward strand.
TTACCGAAAGTTTTATCGACCGTTACGGGAGACCCGACGTAGTCGTTACCGACCCGCCACGCGCTGGAATGCACGACGACGTGGTAAAAACGATAATGGCGGCAGCCCCTCGAAGAGTGGTATACGTCAGTTGCAATCCGGCTACGCAAGCACGCGACCTGATGCTCTTCGACAGCTCTTATCGCGTCGCCGAGGTGCAGCCGGTCGATATGTTTCCACAGACACACCACGTGGAGAATGTCGTATTGCTCGAAAGAAGATGAATATCTGTCGTATCTCAAAACAATATTCGTCCGTACCGTAATAAAAGTATCGATAATAGAGGCGGTATCGTCGACGATGAGACTTATTTCTTTTAAAACAAAGAAAATAATATAGTTGAACAAAAAAGATGTAACTTTGCAATACATTATTCGAACATAACAAACAATCTGTGTATCTATGCTTAAACTAAAAATATTGCCGATATTGCTTGCCGTATCGATACTATCGATGCAGTCGCAATCGAGAAAACAAAAAGCGACGCTGGTAAAAATCTATACCACAGAGGGAAATATTACGGTACGTCTCTACGACGATACTCCACTTCACAAAGCCAATTTTCTGCGTCTGGTAGAGCAGAAGACATACGAAGGGCTGCTCTTTCATCGTGTCATAAAGGAATTTATGATACAAGGAGGCGACCCGCAATCTCGCGGAGCCGATTCGTTACAAATGCTTGGCAACGGTTCGCTCGGATATACGCTAAAGGCAGAAATATTATTCCCTAAGTATTATAACAAACGCGGAGCTCTTGCCGCCGCTCGTACGGGCGACGCCGTAAACCCTCAACGCGAGTCGTCGGCTTCGCAGTTTTATATCGTTACAGGTAAAAGCTTCTCCGACGCCGACTTGGATATGTTTGAAAAGAGGCTAAGTAAGGTGGCAAATACCACAGGCGACTTCAAATATAGCGAAGAACAGAGGAGAGTCTACAAGACCTTCGGCGGAGCGCCTCATCTCGACGGCTCTTATACGGTATTCGGCGAGGTTGTCGATGGGTTCGACGTCGTCGACAAGATAGAGAATGTACCTACCCGAAGAGGCGACCGTCCGCGAAAAGATGTCGTTATCACTCGAATGAAGGTGGTGAAGAAGTAGAGAAATATTCAGATTACAATAGCAAAAAACATCAATATGCAGATAATAGATTACAAGAATGTAGAGCTTTGTCACGATGAAATCATCGTGTTGCACGATATAAATTTCTCGGTCGACGAGGGGGAGTTCATATACCTTTGCGGAAAGACGGGGAGCGGCAAGAGTTCGCTGCTAAAGTCTCTGTATGCCGATATGCCCATCAAGAGGGGCGAGGCGCGTATCTTCGATTACGACTTAAGTAAGATATCGCGGAGGCAAATCCCTTTTCTTAGAAGAAAAATCGGCGTTATTTTCCAAGATTTCCAGCTGCTCCACGACCGTTCGGTAAGAGACAATCTCGAGTTCGTTCTTAGAGCCACAGGGTGGAAGGTCGCCCGACAGATAGACGACCAGATAGACCTTGTACTCAATACTGTAGGGCTTCCGAAGAAAGGTTACAAACGCCCTCATCAACTCTCCGGAGGAGAGCAGCAACGTATCGTAATAGCTCGGTCGCTTCTGAACTCGCCCCAGCTGATTGTAGCAGACGAGCCTACAGGTAACCTCGACCCCGATATAGCTGCCGAAATAGTGGGGCTACTACACGAAATATCGCGTAGTGGTACATCGGTGATAATGGCTACTCACAATATGTCTATCGTAAATAGATACCCCGCCAAGACATTTGTCGTGGAGAACGAGAATATCAGAGAAAAGTAAATGCAATCTAACTCATCGGACAATGATAGTCGCACTCCGATAGTCGATTATATCATTCGCTTCTTGCTTGGCGACTGCCACAGCGAGGCACATTTGGTGGGTTATACGTCAGATGTCTCTCGGTTTGGTCGGTATCGGGTGGTGATAGTGCCATCTCGATTTTTCGACGAGGGAGTATACCTTACCTCGAAGTCGCTTCCGGAGTTGCCTCTGCAGTCTGTAGAGGGTGTGCCGCTACTTTTCGGGCAGCCGTCGATACGTACGTATGGCGATACTCTTGTTGTAGATGCCGATATCGTAGCAAGCAGTTTCTTTTTGCTATCTCGCTACGAAGATTTGGTATCTGCCGATAAGGTCGATATACACGGACGTTTTTCGGGGCGAGATTCGCTGCCGTGGCGGGCAGGTTTCTTAGACCGCCCGATAGTAGATGAATACGGCGAGCTACTTCGCTCGTGGCTTCGTACGGCAGGAATAAACCTCCCCGAACCTCCGCAAGAGTTCTCTCGTGTATACCTTACTCACGATGTAGATGCCTTAGGGCTATATCGGTCTGCTCGTAGCTTTGCGGGAGGTATATATCGGTCGTTGCGAGGAGGTGGGGTAGGGCTTCGGTCTGTCTTGCGGTCGGCGATAGATGTACGTAACGACCCCGCTTATACTTTTCCTTGGTTGCTACGCGAGAATGCGAGAGTGACGTATGCAGAGAAGATATTCTTTTTTAAATCGGAGCCATATCCGCTTGGAGGATACGACCGTCCGTATTACAATATTGGCGGTAGAGATGCACACCGTCTGCTTGGAGCTATCGTAGATGCTGGTTGTAGTGTAGGGCTGCATTCTTCGTATCGTTCGTTCCGTGAGCCACATCGTATAGCCGACGAGGCACGTCGCCTTGCGCGTGTGGTAGGTAGAGGTGTGTCGCAGCATCGTAGCCATTACCTTACGATACTTCCCCCTACCGATGGGCATTATTACGCAGATGCAGGTATCGCCGACGACTTCACTATCGGCTACGCTCAGGCTTCGGGCTTCAGGCTCGGTACTTGCCGTCGGGTCTCTTGGATCGACCCCAAGACGATGCAGATTGTGCCTATCGACGTTCACCCTCTAACTATGATGGATGTCTCTCTGAGCAACGCTGCTTATATGAATCTCTCTTTCGACGAGGCTTATAGATATGCATATAAGCTTATGAGCGAGGTTCGCCGACACAACGGCGAGCTTGTACTCCTCTGGCACAATACCTCATTGATTGCGAGCGACAACAACTATCACTCCGCTCTATACTCCCGTATCATTAGCGACCTCTGACACTCGGCAAGATACTACGATATCCGTATAGTCGTAGTGTATGCTTCTTTAGTATATGTATATATCGATATGCGTATGGTGTATTAATATCGGATAAATATATCTTACGACAATATATATATCGATACTTGGTATATCTATATTGATATAATCAAAAAATATGTGTAGCGAACGAATTGCGACGTGTAGCGAACGAATTGCGACGTGTAGCGAACGAATTGCGACGTGTAGCAAACGAATTGCGACGTGTAGTAAACGAATTGTAACGTGTAGCGAACCGATTGTAACGTGTAGTGAACGAATTGTGACGTGTAGTGAACGAATTGTGACGTGTAGCGAACGAATTGTAAAGTGTAGCGAACCGATTGTAACGTGTAGCGAACGAATTGCGACGTGTAGCAAACGAATTGTAACGTGTAGATAGTATCGCTACTTGTTGTTTTGCGTAGTTTTTGTATATAAAATCACCTTTTCGATGTAAAATATACGGTAAGATACCTCAATTTTACATATTGAGATGAAAATCATACAGCAGTATAGCTGTATTTTGTTTGGATATATGTATAAAAAAAGTATCTACACTCGTATTTTGGTTCTTGTAATGTAGATATTGTCTGTTGTGGTGTGTATTTAGATAAAATCTTTGATTACTTTGCTTACAATATCGCTCTCGAAGCCTCGCGTTAGAGCGTATCGGAGTATCTTTGCGCTCGCCGAGTATGTGTCGGTGTCTTTTAAAGTCCGTCGTTTAGCTTCTACGACTTCTTTAAGCACTTCGATGTATTCGTCGTCGTCGATATCTGCCAGAGCAGCGTCGATATATTGTCTGTCGACATCTCTTTTTCCAAGCTCATATCTGATTTTTACCTTTCCCCAGTGGTTTAGCTTAAATCTGTCGTTTATATATGCTTTGCAGTATCTCTCTTCGTTTAAGAAGTCGTCGCTCTTGAGTCTGTCGATGATACTATCGATATCGTCGTCGTCGACACCCCATTTCCTTAGCTTACGCTCTACTTCGGCTACATTCCTTTCGCTTTCGGCACAGAAAGACGCAGCTCTCTTCATAGCTATTTCACGTTCCATATCGTTACTTTATTTAATATTTATATCGTTCTATCTTCGGCACTTTACGAACCTGTCGTTGCCTGCCATATCTTTCATTATCTCCACCTCACCGAACCCCATCTCCATCAATAGACGAGCAATATCGTTGCCGTAGGCTCTATTAATCTCGAAAAACAGACTCCCTCCTGCGTCGAGATGAGTGCGCGCGAAATCACTTATGGCTCGGTAATAGAGTAGCGGGTCGTCGTCATCGACGAATATTGCTCCGTGAGGCTCGTAGTCGAGTACATTGGGCTTCATATCGCTCTTCTCTTTGTGAGTTACGTAAGGAGGGTTCGATACTATGAGGTCGTACGTCGTACTATCTGTCCACTCTTCGAGGATATTCGTACGGTAGAAGTTTATCTTTACTCCGTTAGTCTCGGCATTTGCCGTTGCAAGCTCTATCGCTTCGTCTGATACGTCGATAGCCGTAACATTGGCATCGGGTAGGTTCTTTGCGAGGCTCACTGCGATACATCCGCTACCGCACCCGACGTCGAGCACGTCGCTTGCTCCTCTGCACATACCGATTATGGTCTCTACCAGCTCTTCGGTCTCCCGACGCGGTATCAACGCTCTTCGGTCGATCTGTAGCGTCAGTCCGTAGAAGTGAATCGTACCTAATATGTACTGTATCGGCTCGTATGCCTTAAGCCTCCTTACTGCGTCGGCGATACTCTCGGCTTGTGCGGCGTCGATAGCCATACCGTCTGCCATAAGTCGACGAGCAGTATCGATACCCGCGAAATGTTCGAGCAGTAGCGAAACAAAACTTTCCACTTCGTACTTTTCGTACAGAGTGGAAAGCTCTTTCTTTATAAAGAAAATAGTATCATTTACAAGACAATCGCACACCTCTATTAGCTTAAGAACATCGGCATAAGCAACATCAGAATGTTTTGGTCGTCGTCGTTCTCGAACGGCACTATCACTCCCGCTCTCGACGGGTCTGCCAGCTCGAGCGTTATCTGCGTGCTTAGCATATTCGATAGTATCTCTTCGAGCAATACAGCCTTGAAACCTATCTCTATCTCGTTGTCGGAGTATTGGCAAGCTACCTCTTCGTTTGCCGAAGTAGAGAAGTCGATGTCTTGTGCCGAAACCTCTATCTTGTTGTTTGCAAGTTTAAACACAATAAGCCCCGTTCCCTGATTGGCAAATACTTTCACCCTCTTTACCGCACTCAGAAGCGAGCCCTTGTCGACGATTGCTTTATAGGGATTTTGCTGTATTACGGCGTTGTAGTTTGGGTATTTTCCTTCGATTTGGCGGCATATCATCTCGTATTCGGGCATAACGAAGACGATGTTTTTGTCGTCGAACTTAATCTGAATCTTTTCGTCGGTCTTTCCCAAAATATTTTTAAGCGTCAGAGCCGGTTTCTTTGGTAGTATGAAAGAACTATCGAAGCCTATCTCTACGTTGTTTACGTTGTATTTTACGAGTTTGTGCGAGTCGGTAGCGACGAAGGTGATATTGTGGGCAAATATATCGAAAAGTATTCCCGTCATAATGGGGCGAGCCTCTTCTTCGGATGTAGCGAATGCAGTGAGGCTGATACCGTTAAGAAGCACTTCGCTTGTAAGAGCAAATTCTTGCGTATCGACGCCCAGCTCGTGCGGACGCGGGAAGTCTTCGCCGTCTTTGCCTACGTCGAAGCCCATAAAATCGCCGTTGTAGGTGCCGCTTTCGTTTTTGAGCACGATTTTGAAGTTTTGTTCGTCGATGTCGAAACTAAGCATCTGCTCAGGCAACTCTTTGAGTATCTCCATAATCTTTTGTGGCATAGCGAAGACGAGAGTACCGTGGTCTTGCTCCAAATCGATAGATGTCGAAAGAGTGGTCTCCAAGTCGGTTGCCACTATCTTCAGTATGTTGCCTTCGATGCGGAAGAGGAAATTCTCTGCCACGGGTACAGCCGATTTGGAGGCTATTACCTTTTGTACGACGGCTAGTTTATTATACAGTTCGTTTTTTGATATAGACAGCTTCATAATATTATTATTTAATTAGTTATTGATATTAGTCCTGTAATGCGATATTTTTGCAAAGTTAGTCAAAAATAGAGAGACGAGCAACCTCCATATCGCTTTTGTTGTCTCTTTAGAATGCTATTCCGAGTTTGAAATAGATGTGTTCTTGTTTTATTTGCAGCTTTTTATTCGAAAGCAAATCGTCTGGATTGTTGTTTAGGTTGAGGTTGAGCAGCCCCAAGTCGTATCCACCTCTGAATATTAGATTCTTGTATCGCAGACCCGCTCCCGGACCAAGCAATATGTCGAAGCGCGAACGATACGACGACCCGCCGTATATATCTTTGCTTCCGCCTATTTGCGACCCGTTGATGTATGTACGCTGACTGCCTGCGATATCAAACGTAAGCTTCGGTCCGGCAAAAAGCAAGATACTGAAGTCGTCGCCAATCGGTATCGATAGCATGAAACGTATCGGTGCGTCCAATGAGTGGTAGGTGTACTTATTGCCTGTGAAAGTGCTGCCACTTATCAATACTTGGTCTCGAAACATATACGTATAGTTTAGCCCCAAATCGAACCCGATAATATCACTCGCCAGCAGGAAATATTCGAATCCTGCCGTAATACCGTGTATCGAGATAGTATCCGACGCCGATAGCTGCAAGTTGAGTACCTTCGATGCCCATTTCGAGCTATTGGTCTTGTTGACGTAACCTACGTTGAAAGTCATATTGTTTCTGCTTTGTGCTATCATATCGTTGCTTAGAAGCACTATAAACAATAGCAGAACGATATTTGCCATTAATTTTCTCATAATCATATATTTTAATTGTTTAAACCAAATGCAATCTTTGTGTTTATTGCTATCCTATAGGCTGCAAAATTAATCTTATTTTTTTAATTTTGCCGTCGAAATTATAGTTGGCAAAAAATGTTTTTGAAAAGATTCGATTCGTTTATCAAGTCTCAGACCGCTCTCGACAAAGGCGATAAGCTTTTGGTGGCTGTAAGCGGTGGCATCGACTCAGTCGTTCTCCTCGATATGCTCTCGAAGTCGGGTTATCGGTGTGCTATCGCTCATTGCAACTTCCATCTTAGAGCCTCCGAGTCCGACGCAGACCAAACTTTTGTAGAGAGCCTTGCTCGCAAATACGATATTCCGATATTTATCGAGCATTTCGATACTACCGATATTGCTGCCAAAGAGAAGATTTCGATAGAGATGGCGGCTCGCAATCTGCGTTATCGTTGGTTCGAAGAGATAAAAACGCGGCACGGCTTTCGGGCTATTGCCGTGGCTCACCACCAAAACGATAATGCCGAGACCGTACTGCTCAATTTGGCTCGTGGTACGGGGCTGCGCGGGCTTGCGGGAATGCAGGTAGAGCGAAACGATATAGTCCGCCCGCTGCTATGTTTCGATAGAACGGCGATAGAGCTTTATGCCAAAATGCATAGGCTCGACTTTCGTATCGATAGCACCAATAGCGATACCGCTTTCCATCGCAATAGGGTGAGATGCAATATAGTACCGCAGTTTGAGGCAATCAACCCCGATTTTGTATCACGGATAGACGATTTTACTCGTATTATGGCAGACTATGCCGATTTTATCGAGGTCGAAATAGAGAAGTATTTGAGAGGAATAGTGGAGTTTAGTCGAGACAGAACGGAGATAGATGCATCGGCGTTGCAGAATAGTCGTTTTGCGAGGATAGTGCTTTTCGAGGTTACCAAACGCCTTGGTTTCCCCCCCTCTTTTGTCGATAGAATCTATCAATTGTCGTATAGGCAGACAGGCAGGCAGATCGTTTATAACGATAAAATAGTACTTAAAAACAGAGATAAGATACTGATTGTACGCAACAAACGCTCGGATGCTATGTTGTATACAATAAATAGAGGACTCTCGCATATCGACAAGCCGATATATCTTCGTTTCAAAGAAATGGATATCACCGAGCTCAATTCGCTGAAATGCAATAAAAATGTGGCTTTGCTCGATTCCGATAAGTTGTCGTTTCCGCTCGTAGTCAGACTGTGGCAATACGGCGATAGGTTCAGACCTCTGGGAATGAAGTGTTTCCAAAAAGTAAGCGATTTTCTTATAAACCATAAAATAGACATTGCCGAGAAACAAAAGACATTCGTCGTACTCGACGCAAACGATAGAGTAGTGTGGCTTGTAAATAATAGGATAGACGATAGATTCAAAATAGACGATAGTACGCAGAGAGTCTTTAAGATGGAGTGTATATTGAGTAAAGATAGTGTTATGTAAAAGGCTATTAATATTCGGAAAGTCATTCAGTATGAACCAAGTTTATCATCATCCTAAGATAGGCGATATCAGGCTTTTGCCTAATACGAGGTGTAGAGGAATAAAGTACTCCATTTCGTCGAAAGGTGCTCTAATATCGTTCAATCCTCTGTTTGCCGACAGAGTGTTGCCCTTGCCTGCCGATAAGGAAGAGTGGTTTCTTCGGCACAAAGAGCGTATCGGCAGGCAAGCAAATAAATATATGTACGATGCCAACAGCCGATTGCAGACATCTGCTTTCGAGATACGATTTGTCGAAGAGGCGAGGCTCAAAGATAGTTTGTCGGCAGTGTTGTCGACGTCGGGAGTGTTGAGCATTCGTTATCCATCGGGTTTTTGCTTCGAACTTCCTAATCGACAGCAAGCTATAAGGAATATAATAAGGCAGTTTTTGATTGCGGAGGCGAAACGTATTTTTCCCGAAAAACTGTGGCTTCTGGCCTCTCGTTACGGCTTCGAATATAATTCGCTACGTATCAATACGGCACGTACGAGGTGGGGAAGTTGCAGCACCAAAGGCAATATCTCTCTTAGCGCATATATGCTCTTTTTGCCCGAAAATCTTATCGATTTTGTCTGTGTCCACGAACTTTGCCATACCAGAGAGATGAACCACGGAGAGCGGTTCTATGGCGAACTTAAGCGTATCTATCCGAACTATATCGAGATGAACAAAGCCCTGAAAACCAAAGGTAAAGAAGCGTTTCGCTATATTTGACTTTTCTGTACGAAGTAGGGCAATTGCCTTCGCCTATGTCAGTTTGTGAATACCACACAACCATCTTCGACAGTCGGTATATTGTTTAGTCGTTGATACAACCGAGCCGTCGCCAGCACATCTTTTTGGCAATATCGGGCAATGCGTGCAATGTCTTTTTCGATATAATATACACGAGCCACCTGCGAGCCGTCGATATCGTCTTTGGGAGTCGGTATACCGAGTATCGTAGTAAGCAGTTTGAGCGATGTATAGCTTTTGTAGTCGCCGAAACGCCAGAGTTCGAGAGTGTCCACGAAGGGCACCTCCCAGGGTTTCTTGCCCGCGACGTTTATACATTCGGGTATCTCTATGCCGTTTATCAACATCCTGCGGCAAACGAACGGTATATCGAACTCCTTGATGTTGTGCCCGCAAATCTGACAGTTACGATTGGCGGAGAATTTTTGCAGGATATAGGCAAAATCCTGTAATATGGCTATTTCGTTGTCGCCTGCCAGAGATTTTATTCGTAGGCTTGCCTTGTCGTTTTCTCGAGCAAATACACCTATCGATATACACACTATCTTGGCAAATTCGGAGTATATGCCTGCGTTGTTGAAGTAAAACTCGTCTGAATGGCTGTCTGCCGACTCGTTTTTCTGATAGTTTTTTATGTTGTCCGCCTTCGACAACCACAGCGATTGCATCGTGTCGGGCAGTTCCGTCAAATGTTCCGTCAGGGGAACCGTCTCTATATCGATAAACATTATATTATCGAGTCTTTTGCTTGTTGCTGTCGTATCCATTTTTTCGATTTCGGTTTATTGTCTTATATTGAAAATTTCTATAGCTTTAAGTGCTTGTGAAATAAGCATCTCCAGTCCGTTTACGGTTTTTGCTCCTTGCTGTCTGCCTTTTTTTAGAAAAAGTGTTTCTGAAGGATTGTATATGAGGTCGAATAGCAAATGTCGCCCACCTATGTATTGATACGGTATATCGGGACAACTATCTATGTCGGGAAACATACCGAGCGGCGTCGCATTTACTATTATTCGACATTCGTCTACAATATTGCGGTTTATTTCGGAGTATCGTATCGTATTGTCTGTCGCTTGTCGTGAGGCCACAAGACTCTCAATACCAAAACTTTGCAGCGACGATAGTACCGCCTTCGATGCTCCCCCGCTCCCCAACACCAAAGCCCTACGGTGATGTTGTCGGACGAAAGGCTTTATCGCCTCTGTAAATCCGTATACATCGGTATTGTAACCTACTATGTCATTGCCTGTTATTTTGATACAATTGACCGCTCCCACATTACGTGCCGTCTCGTCTAAGGCGGTCAAATAGCTCATTACCTCTATCTTATACGGATTTGTTACGTTGAACCCACTGTATTCCTGCCTTGCCAATACGGCTTCGAAGTCGGCAATATTTGCCAATTCTATGTTGTCGTAATGTGCATCTATCCCATTGTGTACAAAATAATCTTCGAAAAAACGCTTAGAAAAAGAGTGCGACAAATGTTTGCCTATCAGACCGAATCTCATTAGTAATGAATATAATTTGCCTGTAAAGTTAATATTTTTTTGTCAGTTCGGAGTAAAAAAATTAATTTTGTCCAAAAATTTAAAGTCATCATTTGTACTATGCTTATAAAAAATATAAAGACACTTGTGGGCATATTGCCCCAAGGAGTGCTGCGTCTGTGCGGCAGCGAAATGAATACACTGAACACTCTCGACAACGCTTATCTGATGCTCGAAGACGGGCTCATAAAAGAGTTTGGCAAGATGGATCAATGCCCCGATTACAAGGGAGAGACAATAGATGCAAGCGGCAAAATGGTCTTCCCATCTTTTTGCGACTCGCATACTCATATCGTCTTTGCCGGCAGTAGAGAGGGCGAGTTTCTCGATAAAATCAATGGTCTGTCGTACGAAGAGATAGCCAAACGCGGTGGCGGCATACTCAACTCCGCACGTCTGCTGCACGAGACCTCCGAAGACGAACTTTACCGTCAGGCACTGCGACGTTTGAAGATGGTCATAGGCTTCGGCACAGGAGCTATCGAGATAAAGAGCGGTTACGGGCTTTCGACCGAAGACGAGCTGAAAATGCTGCGTGTCATCAAACGTCTGTCGCAGGCGACACCGGCAACAGTGAAAGCCACTTTCTTGGGTGCTCACGCATTCCCTCAGGAGTACAAAAACGGCAGAGAAGACGAATATATCGATTTGCTGTGCAACGAGATGTTGCCGAAAGTTGCCGAGCAGCAACTTGCCGAATATGTCGATGTATTCTGCGACAAAGGGTTCTTCACCGTAGAGCAGACCGCACGTATCTTGGAGACTGCCCAAAAGTATGGCATACGAGGCAAGATACACGCCAACGAACTCGATTTTTCGGGCGGCGTACAGGTTGGTGTCAGATACAATGCTCTATCGGTAGACCATCTCGAGTCGTCGGGCGAAAAAGAGATAGAGGCTCTCAAAGGCTCCGAGACTATGCCGACGGGGCTTCCCGGTTGTTCGTTCTTCTTGAACCTCCCATACGCCCCGCTCAAACAGATGATAAACAGCGGTCTGTCGGTAGCTCTGGCAACAGACTTCAACCCAGGCTCTACTCCGTCGGGCAATATGAAGATGGTGATTTCGCTCGCCTGTATCAAGATGAGGCTTACACCCGCACAAGCCATCAACGCCGCTACCATCAACGGAGCTTATGCTTTGGGTATCAGCGACACACACGGCTCTATCACGGCAGGTAAGAGAGCAAACCTGTTTATAACTACCGAAATACCGTCGATAGCTTACATACCGTATTCGTATACGGAACCAATGGTAGATACGGTCATACTCAACGGAAAAATTTATAGATAAATCATAGAAAAACAGACCAAATGGCACTTTACCAAAGTAAGACAATCACTGTAAACAAGCCTTTTGAGGAAGTGTACGGTAAGGTATCGGACTTGAAGAACCTCGAACAGTTCCGAGACAGGATACCGAAGGAGTATACCGTTAGTTTCGAGTGCGATACGGACTACGTACAGTTTCGGGTGGCTCCCGTAGGCGACCTGCTGCTACGTATCGTAGAGCGGGGGGCAGACAAGATAAGGCTGAATATCGAGAAACTCCCTTTCAAAGCAGAAATCTGTATGATAATAGCAGAACAGGAGCCGTTGAAGACGTCTTTTGGCATCGAACTGAATGCTGATATCCCGATATTTCTCAAACCTATGATAGGTACGAAATTACAAGATGGTATAAATACTGTAACAGAGGGTATTAGCCGATTGTTCGATGCAGGTTGATCAAAAAAAATTGTCTGATGGCATTTTTTTTGTAACTTTGCACAAAATAAATATTGTATATTTCAAATGGATCCTACCAGAATATTGTATATTTATCAGGAAATTTTACCTTATACACCTGAAACAATTGCAGCTAAGTTTTGTCGTGAGCTTCCTCAGTTTATTCAAGAAAATGGTAATTTCGAGGTACGAATATTTGCTCCTTGTTATGGCATTATCAATGAGCGAAGGAACCAACTGCACGAGGTACAGCGACTTTCGGGGCTTAACCTTATAGTAGACGATAATGATTATCAGCTTATAATAAAAGTAGCGTCGATACAGACCGTAAGGCTGCAAGTATACTTTATTGATAATGAGGCGTTTTTCAGACGTCGGGCTATGCTTGTAGACGAAAACAACGAGAGTTTCAAAGACAACGATAAGCGTATAATATTCTACACACAAGGAGTATTGGAAACGATAAAAAAATTGCGCTGGACTCCCGATATCATACACTGCAGCGGATGGTTCTCGTCGCTGGCACCTTTGTATATCAAGACGATGTATTCGACAGACCCTTTTTATGCCAAGTCGAAGGTGATTTTTTCGGCATTCAACGACAAGTTTACGAATACTATCAATAAGAAACTGGAGAAACGTCTGGGTATAAAGGAGATAGAGCAGCAGAAGCTGATAAAAGATAAAGAAATTACTTGGGAAAGTCTGATACGGCTCGCCTCGCAATACTCCGACGTTGTGGTAGAAGGAGATAGCGATATGAAAAATCTGCTTAAGGGAGTAGTTGATACGAAAGAGGTGAAATATCTTAAATATAAAGAAGATATGCAAGCGACATATTTAGACCTTTACAATAAACTTACCGCAAAATAAATCCGTATGGGTGAGGTAGTTGCCGTACGGTGAAAAACGTATAATATTCATTTTATTACGAATAAATAAAACAGTATGAGATTAAAATATTTAGGGTGTTGTATACTCTTTTCCGTTATCTTATATTCATGCAACAAAGCAAATTCTTTGGGATTGGAGATACAGCCGCAAGACGATAAAATAGCAACATCGGTCGATACCATTCATCTGCAATCGACCGATTATTTGTACTCTGCCGTATCGGCTCAGTGTATCGATAGTATGTCGATGATTTTAGGGGAGTATTACAACAATAAGTACGGTATGGTAAAAGCCGATTTGGTGGTTCAGTTTGCTCCGCCCGTAAATTATGAGTTTCCGCCTGCGGCATACAATGTACAGCCCGATTCGTTGGTGTTGTTTATGTTTTATCGTAGTTATTTTGGTAGCGACAGCGAACCGATGGAGATTTCGATATATGAGCTAAACAAAAGTACTCCCGACTATCACACTCAGTATCTTACGGATTTCAATCTCAGTCAGTTTCTCGATATAAATCAGAGTCAGTTGCTTGGGCGTAAGACGATAACGGCTGTCGACTACTCTATAAGTGCCAAAGAGAGAGAGAGTAAAAGCTATGTGCCGACTGTAAAGTATTACTTTTCGGATACTGAAAAGCAACGTTTTTTCAATGTTCCGCATAGTGCATATAAGTCTGTCGGTGACTTTATAAATAATTTTAAAGGTCTGTATATCACTACTTCTTACGGGAAATCTACGTTGTTGTATTTGTTTGAGATAGATTTAAAACTGTTTTATCACTATTCGTATAAGACCAAGACTGCTTCGGGCAAAGATACTACGCAGACAGTGAATACTTTCGTGAATTATCCTGCCAGCAAAGATGTACGCCAGATAAATAGAATAGTTCGCAGCGGATTGGCCGAAAAGCTCAATAAACGCGACTCGGTAAACTACTTAGTATCGACTTCGGGCGCTTACCCTAAGATAACTATGCCTTTGGGGCGTATCAGAGAGCGTATTGCGAGCAAGATGCCGGGTAAGGATATCAGAGATATATTCGTCAATAGTGCCGAAATTGTTTTCGAGCCGACAGAGATGGATTTTTCGAAAAAAGCTATACCATCTCCCGCCACTTTGCTGATTATACCTGGGTCGGAGGTCGGAGATTTTATAAAAACAGGTTCTAAGAAGGCATACAAAAACGATGATGCACAAGTAATAAAATACAGTTCGGCGAAGAAATCTTATGCGGCAGATGTTTCTCGCATGCTCAATAAAAAGCTGAAAGATAAGACAATTACAGATACTTCGATAGATTATCTGCTCATACCTGTCGATATTTATACGGACAAGAACGGAGAAGTAATCGAATACCGTATTACGAAACGTTTTGCTGCAGCGGTAATTAGGAGTGGCAAAAACGCATATTCTCCACTTCGTCTGACGATGGTCTATAGCGGTTTCTGATATTTTATCGAATAGGGTAGAGTATTATTTGCATTTAGTGCTGTTTTGTCTGAAAAAAAATATTACCTTTGCAGTCTGAAAAAAAATAATTCGGGATGTAGCTCAGTCCGGTTTAGAGTACACGTCTGGGGGGCGTGTGGTCGCTGGTTCGAATCCAGTCATCCCGACTTTTTTTATGGAATTTTTTAAGTGAAATAATATACGGCGGGGTGTGGCGCAGTTGGTAGCGCGTTACGTTCGGGACGTAGAGGTCGCAGGTTCGAGTCTTGTCACCCCGACAAATGCGGAGAGGGAGGTTGTTCGAAAACTATCGGGCAGCCTTTTTTTTATTACAAATTTTCTCGTTTTTTTTCTCACGCTGTAAAATATTTTCATTACCTTTGCAGCC
>CAJPNS010000014.1 GCA_905372135.1 Porphyromonadaceae bacterium
GTCGTATCCGAGTGTATTGGCAGCAGGCAGTTCAGCGGTGCCGGCGGACAGGTCGATTATGTACGAGGGGCAATGCTCTCGCAGGGCGGCAAGTCTATAATGGCTATGCCTTCGACGGCTGCCAAAGGTACGGTGTCGCGTATTGTGCCGTTCTTGGCTCACGGTGCAGCTGTTACTACCTCACGAAACGACGTCGACTATGTGGTAACGGAATACGGCATCGCTCACTTGAAAGCCAAGACACTGAAAGAGAGAGCCAAGAGTCTTATATCTATTGCACATCCCGATTTCAGGGCAGAGCTTACCGAAGAGTTTAACAAAAGATTCGCCCGATGAAGAGAGATAATTTATTTAAATACAGATTATAATATTAAATTGTTATGCAGTTATTAAAACTAAAAAGTAGGTTGCACAGGTTCGAGTACTTTGCCGACTTTGCCAAAGAGTTCGAGCTCGGCGATAAAGACTTGGTCATCACCAATGAGTTTTTGTACGAGCCGTTTATGAAGTCTCTCGGACTGAAGTGCCACTTTGTAATGCAAGAGAATTACGGACTCGGCGAACCGTCGGACGAGATGATGAACTCTATCCTGGCAGACATCAAGAAGGTCGATTTCAGACGTATCGTCGCCATAGGAGGCGGCACGGTAATAGACATATCCAAACTATTCGTTCTAAAGAATCTCGATAACGTAACGGACGCTTTCGAGCGTCGTATACCGCTTATCAAAGACAAAGAACTTGTGATATTGCCCACTACTTGCGGCACAGGCAGCGAGGTAACAAACATTTCGATAGCCGAGATAAAGGCAAAGCATACTAAAATGGGGCTTGCCGACGATACTCTCTTTGCCGACGATGCAGTATTGATTCCCGAACTGCTCAGAGGGCTGCCGTTTCGATTCTATGCGGCAAGTTCTATCGATGCTCTTATTCACGCTATGGAGTCGTATGTTTCGCCCAAAGCCAATCCGTATACACAGTTATACAGCAAGGCAGCGATGGAGATTATCATAGATGTATTCGACAAAATAGCACGCCACGGCGAAGAATATCGTTTCCAACGCTTCGGAGATATGCTCGTAGCAAGCAATTATGCGGGCATAGCCTTCGGTAATGCAGGTGTGGGTGCCGTTCACGCTCTGTCGTACCCTTTGGGGGGCAACTATCACGTACCGCACGGAGAGGCAAACTATCAGTTTTTTACCGAGATATTCAAGTTGTATCGGACAAAAGCACCTAAGGGCACGATAGAGACACTCGAAGGTATCGTTGCAGACATACTGCGGTCGCCCATTGCCGACGTATACGACAATTTGGATAAATTGTTATCTAACTTGTTGCAAAAGAAGCCTCTCAAAGAGTACGGTATGACCGAAGCAGATATCGACCTTTTTACGGAGAATGTCATTGCAACGCAGCAGCGGTTGCTCGCCAACAACTACACCTCACTCACTAAGGAAGACATACGCAATGTATACAAAAAACTGTTCTAAGACAATTCACACTATAAATCAACACAATATCTAAACCTCCTTTCTATAAATGGAAAAAACTGATCACGATGAAATTAAAGAAATGATTGTGGCTGCCCGCAGGGCACAGCAAGCTTATTGCCAGACATTCGACCAAGCCGATGTAGACGAAGCCTGCAAGATTACGGCAAAGCTCGTATTCGACAATGCAGAATATTTGGCTAAACTCGCCGTAGAAGAGACGGGAATGGGCGTATACGAAGATAAAGTAGCCAAGAACCGCAACAAGTCGAAAGGTGTATGGTACGACCTGAAAGACAAAAAGTCTATCGGCATACTGAGCATCGACAACAAAACAAACCTAATAGAGATAGCCAAACCTATCGGTGTCGTGGCAGGCATAACGCCTATGACCAACCCGATAGTAACGCCTATGTCGAAGATTATGTTTGCTCTGAAGACACAAAACGCCATCATTATTGCTCCGCACCCAAAGGCAAAACACTGCTCTTCGCTTGCGGTGGATATGATTAACGAAGTACTCAAACCTCTCGGAGTACCCGAAGGAATGGTACAGGTGGTGCGAGAGCCTTCTATCACCAAGACGCAAGCACTTATGGCTATGTGCGACGTAACGGTGGCAACAGGCGGTATGCCTATGGTAAAATCGGCGTACTCTTCGGGCAAACCTTCGTTCGGTGTAGGTGCGGGCAATGTACAGGTAATACTCGACCGATTCATCGATTACGATTTAGCAGCGGGCAAAATCATAACGGGACGTTCGTTCGACAACGGCATTATCTGCTCCGGCGAACAAAGTTTCATTTATCCCCGCAGCGATAAGAAAGAAGTTTTCGAAGCTTTCGAGCGTAAGGGAGCCTATTTTGTCAAAGGCGACGAGCGCGAGAAAATCATCAATGCCATATTCGAAGACGGTATGCTGGCTCGCGATATTGTAGGGCAGAGCGTCAAGTTTATTGCCGACAAAGCAGGTATCGACCTCCCCGAAAATACCAGAGTGATAGTCGTCGAAGCTAATGGCATAGGCAGAGAAGATATCGTCTGCAAAGAGAAGATGTGTCCTGTAATGGCTTGTTTCCCTTACGATTATTTCGAAGAAGCAATCAATATCGCCAAGACCAATCTTTTCCTCGAAGGCAACGGACACACTGCCGGTATTCATTCTAACAACCAAGCTAATATAATAAAAGCGGGTATCGATCTATCGGTATCGCGTCTGATAGTAAATGCACCGTGTGCTACTACTGCCGGAGGCTCGATACAGAACGGTCTGCCTGTTACGAACACTCTCGGGTGCGGAAGTTGGGGCAACAACTCCATTTCAGAAAATTTTACCTATAAACACTTATTAAATATAACACGTGTTGCCCCGCTTTCTACCCGTATTCACGTCCCATCGGACGCAGAAATTTGGAATTAAACCATATAGGGTTTATTATATTTATTTACTTTCTTTCAGCATAATAGCAAGAAGGCTGTCCATGTGAATGAACAGCCTTTTTTGTGTATGCCAAAATTCAAAAAACTCTTTGAGTAAAACGACGATATTTCAGTACGCTATTTTTGGTAAAATACCGTTCAGTTGAGCCAAAGCGATACCGTAATTCGTAATGGGGATATTCTGGTATTTAGCCTGCTCGATGCGATTGAGTACATATTTTCGGTTGAACATACACGCCCCACAATGTATAATCAAATCGTATTTGCCGAGATCTTTTGGGAAGTCGTTGCCCGAGACGATGTCTATCGTAAGCCCTTTGCCTACCTTTTTACGCAACAGATTGGGGATTTTCACCCGCCCGATATCTTCGGTCGCAGGGGCATGGGTGCAGGCTTCGGCTATCAATACTCTCGATGTTTCGGTAAGCGATTCGATTGCTTTGGCACTATTGGCAAAACATTTTATATCGCCTTTATATCCTGCAAAAAGCACCGAAAACGAAGTCAGACGACTCTCGGCGGGAGTATTTTCAAAAACAGACTTAAAAGCCTGTGAGTCTGTGATAATCAGCTTTGGCATATTCTTAAGCACCGACAAAGATTCTTGCATCTTTTCGGGCGTACAACTTACGATAATACATTTTTTATCGAGCAGTTCGCGTATCGTCTGTACTTGTGGCAGTATGAGCCTGCCTTTCGGTGCTTGTGCGTCTTGCGGCATTACGAGCATCACCAAATCGCCCTCTGTTACGAGGTTGCCCGTAATACTGCTTGAGCCGTAATCCTCGGGTATCTTTTTCAATATAGCCTGCCTGATATTCTCTATACTTTCGGGAGAGGAGACACTGATTTCCAATGCTTTTTGCCCGAATAGTTCGTACAATCTCCGAGATAGTTCGCTTGTATTGGTGCGTATATCTATTTTGTTGATTACCGTTATTACGGGGATTTTTCGCTCCTTTAGCTTGCCAAACCACTCTATTTCCGACGATAAATCGGGTATATCGGTCAGAGATTTGTTGCCGCAAATAAGTATGGCTACGTCGGCTTTGTCTACGGCAAGCAGGGTCTGTTGCATACGTTTCTCACCCAATATACTGTGGTCGTCGAATCCGGGAGTATCTATGATTAGCGACGCCCCTACATCGGGCAATTCTATCGCCTTGTATATCATATCGGTAGTAGTCCCTTCCACATCGGATACCACCGACGTATGCTGACCTGTGATGGCATTCAACAACGACGATTTACCGCTATTGGTAGCTCCCAATATTACTATATGTAGACGTTCGGAGTTGGGTGTATTGGTGGTATTCATTATTCTTTTGCGTTTTTTTCGTCAAAATCTGAAGTCGCGTTTGCCCTCGCTTATGGATTTCAGGTTGCGGACGGTCAGCAGTCTTATCTTTTCGTTGGGGATAGAGCCGAGCTCTTCGTCTATCAGTCGGAGTCCCGCTTTGAGGGTGCCTTCGGAGGCGTAATCTTCGAGGTACTCTTTGAGCGTCATCAGTGCGTTTGGTCCGCAGCAGTCGGCTATCTTGCCCGACTTTACAAGAGTCATAAATCTGTCGCCTGTGCGTCCTTGGCGGTAACAGGCGGTACAGAAACTCGGTATATGACCGAGCTCGAGCAGCCAACGTACTATCTCGTCGAGCGTACGTGTATCGCTGATATCGAACTGAGCCGAATGGTCTGAGTCCTCGGCTACATTCGAGTAACCGCCGACACTCGTGCAGGAGCCTCCGCTCAGTTGCGATACGCCGAGCTCCAATACCTTTCGTCGCGACTCCTCAGACTCGCGTGTGGAGATAATCATACCTGTGTATGGAGCGGCTATGCGTATTATTGCCACTATTTTGCCGAAAATGTCATCGGATATCGAGTTGTCGAAGTCGTCTGTGTCTATGCTGTCGGCAGGGCATATACGGGGCACGCTGATAGTGTGCGGACCCACACCGAAACGGGCTTCGAGATGTTCGGCGTGCATCAGCAGCCCGGCGAAGTCGTATCGGTAGTTGTTCAGTCCGAAAAGTACGCCTATTCCCACGTCGTCGATACCTGCTTCCATAGCACGGTCAATAGCTTCGGTATGATACGCGTAATTACTCTTCGGTCCGTAGGGGTGGAGCGTCTCGTAGTTTTGTTTGTCGTACGTCTCTTGGAACAAGATATATGTGCCTATGCCTGCATCGTTTAGCTTCTTGTAGTTTTCCACAGTGGTAGCGGCGATATTGACATTCACCCTGCGTATCGCTCCGTTCTTGTGTTTTATGCCGTAAATCGTCTCTATCGACTCCAGAATATACTCTATCGGAGCTAAGGTCGGGTGCTCGCCCGCTTCCAGAGCGAGGCGTTTGTGTCCCATATCTTGCAGTGCTATCACCTCGCGGCGAATCTCGTCTTGAGTCAGTTTTCGGCGGGCAATATTTTTGTTTTTTGCGTGATACGGGCAATATACACAACCGTTTACACAGTAGTTAGATAGATATAGAGGTGCAAACATCACTATACGTCTGCCGTAGAATTTATGTTTTATCTTTCGGGCTAAATCGAATATTCGTTCGTTTACCGCATGGTCGTCGCACTCCAGGAGCACCGCCGCACTGCGATGGTCGATACCGCCGCATTTTTCGGCTTCGTCGAGTATGGAGTCGATAAGCGGCAGATTGTTTTTATTCTCTTCGGCATATCGGATAGTATCCAATATCTCGCTATGGCAAATAAACTCCTCTGCTTTCGATGAACTTGGTATGTATGGCATTTTATATACTGTTTGTTATAGTTTTTTTATGATTAATTATTTATATATCACTCTAAAAGCCGCCTCGCTCGAACGATATTTCTATGGTAATATTATTTCAGTAACTTTGCTGCAAGTTTATAAGTAAATAGAGTTTGTGGATTGGATAAATCCCATTGCAGCACTTCGTTCCGTATCAATTCTGCGTGTTTTTTGCTAATATCCCTCAAAGCGTTTCCCACAGACTTTCTGAGATATTCGCTTTCGTGTGCCTTGTGTTTAGCGATTAGAGCAATAGCCAATGATGGATTTTCCTTGAAGAATGGGCGACTTGTCCAAATCCTCAATCCTTCTGTTACCGCACGGACAACATTCGGATTATCATCGTCTAACCAATTCTCAATCAGGTAAAAGCATTTCTCATAACCTCTATTCTTACATATCTCATCGAAAGCCTTTGCAAGCATTTCCTGCACTCGCCAATTTTCATCTGTGCTTACTTGCTCTTTCAGAAAGCGAAGCGCGTCATTATCCTCTATTGCCAATCGTCCCAATATCGTTGTTGCCAACATTCGTGCTTGATAGGCATCGTTTCTGAACAGTTCGAGTGCAACCTCAAAACATTGTTCCTTCGAGTTTGCAGAATAGATTTCATCAGCCCCATCAATGATGTGCTGAAAGCCGTGCTCTACGTGCAGTATATTGTTTAGTATTTCATTAATCCCCATTTTTCTTATTCGGAAGTTTTTGTGAGGCTTGTTCTATCTTTTTCTCGTCTCGGGCAACCTTGCGTTCCAACTTCTTGATATCTTCGGCGGCAGGCAAATCTTCAGGTCTTATGTCGCGGTCTGCCAACATAGCACGTACACTTTGATTGTTCTGTATGTGTTCACGAGTAATGGACGTCTCTCCGTATAGGTCTTTGTTTTCCACGTTGTAGTTGGTCATTTCCGTAGCAAGGTTTTTGGCTGCTATGGTAAGAGTAGGCAGAAAGTCTGCCAATGGTCTATTGGCTTTCACACCCAAGCGATTTTTCATATCTTCGGTGGTGTGTCCTCCGAAAAGGGCTGTGTCGCCTTTGGAGCGTATACGTCCGAAACCTTTGTCGTCGACACCTCGTTGGTATATATTCTGCGACAATTGTTTTTCGGCTGCTCTCAATTTATCTCGAGTCTCCAAACGAGAAATCAGGTTTAGCCGTTCTTCTATCAATTCTGCCTTTCGTGTTTGTACGGCAAAGTAACTTTGGGCAAAGGCGATTTCTTCTTTCTTGGGGTCGCCGTTTTGGGCGATGAGATAACAAGCATAGCGGGTGAGCATAAAATCGGCGACTTCTCGTTTAGCTCCACTACCCAATTCGACCATTTTCGTGACCTCACGAAAATGGTCATCAACATTGATACCTTGCGCTTTACACGAATCTACCGCTCGGTGTATGGCAACTAGAAAGTTTTCCCAACGCGCATAGCCTAATATTGTTTGCAGTTCGCGGGCAAACCACACTTCTACTTGTTCTTTGGCATCATCGCTTACAATGTGCTTTACAATACTATCAAACAACGATTTATATTGCAGAATACTGTTTTTGTCCATTATCGTTTATTAAATTCAAGATACTTTACAAAGATATTAATTTACACGCAACTCTCAAAGTCGCCTCGCTCGAACGATATTTCGTATCCTATCCCTGCGAGTTGTTCTGCGAGCAGCGACAATCCTTCGGCGGCTTCTGCTCCAAGCGCTGCTTTGTTGTCGTACAGAGAGTATTTCACTCTGTCGTCTTTTGGCGATAGGTTGGGCATCACTACGTTAGCTCCGGCGAGTATCCCTCTCAGTCTGCCGTCGGGTGCAAGCGTTGCCAATGCCGTTGTAGCCGGTATCAGTGCCGTCGGGTGCATCAGGCGAAATATCGAGAGCAGCAGCAGGGTAAGCTCCATCGTACCCGATTCATGCTGTGCAAAAGGCGTATCGCTATGAGGGATAAAAGGACCTATGCCTATCATTTCAGGTTGCAGCCGACGGATAAACAGTATATCCTCTATGAGATTATCTATCGTCTGATGCGGACTACCCACCATAATGCCCGTCCCTGTCTGGAAACCTATTTCTTTGAGTGCACCGATACACTCTATACGGTTGTCGTAAGACATTTCCGACGGGTGAAGCTCCCGATAGTGAGCCTTGCTGTAGGTCTCGTGCCTCAGCAGATAGCGGTTTGCTCCCGCCTCGAACAGACGACGGTACGTATCTTTGCTTTTTTCGCCCAAAGATAGCGTTATGGCACAGTCGGGAAATTGTCGTCGTATGCGTGCCACGATTGCCTCCAGTCGGTCGTCGGACATAGCAGGGTCTTCGCCGCCTTGCAAGACAAAGGTACGGAAGCCGAGTTCGTACCCGTCGGCACAACACCCTATAATGCTATCCTCCTGCAATCTGTAACGCTCTATATTGCTGTTGCTCTTGCGGATACCGCAGTAATAACAATCGTTCTTGCAGCAATTGCTTATCTCAATAAGTCCGCGTATGTATATTTTGTTCCCGAAACGGCTGAGGCTCACCTCGCGTGCCTCTCTGTTGATACAACTCAGTGTCTCCTCGTCGTACCCAGCCAAAAGAGAGTAGAACTCTTCGGTAAGAAGAGTTCTATCCTTTTTCAGCTTATAGACCAACCGTTTCATAGGTCTTCTCTATCTTGAGCAGCTCTCTGTCTATCTGTTTTCGTCCTGACGTAACGTCGTTGTATGCACTGGGTCCCGTTATACAACCGCCCGGGCAGGCCATCACCTCAATGAAGTTGCCGTTGGCTTTGCCCGACCTTGCGCTAGCTCTGAGCAAAGCGATATTCTTCTTGTTGAGGTCTGATATATTAATATCTATCACCTGTTGGTCTTTACCACGTACTTTGAGGTACGATTTGACAGCCCCTGCTACGCCGCCTGCAACGGCAAAGCCGTGTGCCTCGCGTACAGAGTCGGTTGCTATCCTGAATTGAGGAGCTTCTTCTATTTTTATATCGAGCCCATCGAAGATGGAGCCGACCTCTTCGAATGTAAGCACCATATCTACCGCTTCGTCGCGGCGGGCTTCTTTGCGTTTACCCACACAGGGACCCACGAACACTATCTTGGCGTCGGGGTGTTGCTCTTTGGCTATACGGGCAGCATAGTACATAGGCGACCCTGTGGTAGAGACGTATGGTTTGAGGTCTTTCAGATGTTTCTCGGTAAGCTCGATATACGACGGGCAACACGATGTAGTCATAAATGACTGACCCTCTTCGAGTTTTTCGAGCAATTCGTGTGCCTCGTGGCTGACGGTACTCATAGCACCTTCGGCAACTTCTATCACATCGGCAAAACCAATCTGTTTGAATGCTCCGTAAACCTGCTCTATCGTGGTCTTGAATTGTCCGAGAATCGACGGAGCTATGATAGCCACCATCTTTTCGCCACGACGGATACCTTCGAGTATGTCGAATACTTGCGATATTTCGAAGATGGCACCGAAAGGACAGGCATTAATACATTTACCGCAGTAGATACATTTGCTTTCGTCTATATGCTCTATCCCGAACTCATCTTTACTGATTGCCTTTACAGGACAAGCCTCCTCGCAAGGGACAGGAATATAAACGATTGCGTGATACGGACAATTTTGATAGCACATACCACAGCTAATGCAAGCGTCGTGGTCTATCTGAGCCTGACCGTTTTTCTGGAAGTGAACCGCATTTTTCGGGCAATTGGTGTAGCAGCCGCGGGCTACGCAACCCTTACAGAGATTGGTTATTTCGTAGTTTATTTGCACGCACGAAGAGCACGCCTCGTCTATGACGCATAGGATGTTTTCTTTTAAGCGTTCTCGTCTGTCGAGAGCCTGTCGGGCATAGGCAGACAGAGGAGTCAGTTCGTCTTTCTCATCGTCCATATCGAAGCCCAGCAGAGGGAAGGTCTTGTACTTCCATACCGCTCTCTCTTTGTGGACGCAACACCGCCCCAGAGGTTTCGATTTCTTAGGACTCAGTTCTAATGGAAGTCTGTCGATTTTTTCTACAAGTTGTTCGTCTTTCCAGAGCCTTACGAGGTCTGCCAAGAGTTTATGACGAACAATCATAACGTTGTTTGAAAATGCCATAGTGATAGTATTATTTTTATATTTTTTTGTTGTCTTATTCTGAGGAGAAAACCCACCTCAGAAAAAGTCTGCAAAGGTACAAAGAAAAATCGTTATAGCATACATATCTGAGCAAATAGGCGTGGAAGCAGGTAAGTCTCTATACTTCGCCTATTTTAGGTGCGAGATGAGTCTGAAGAGATTGTCTTTGTAGGTAGTTTCGATACCGTTAAAAGCGAATGTAACGCATATTTCGGAGAGGAACAACAAAAAAAGGGCGGCACCACACACACACGGGTTCGCCCTTTTTTAGCTGTTTCACATCGAAAACTACGGGTCAGACTACTTTCTCTATATTCCAGACGAATGCCTTGACGCCGATTTCGGGGTTGCGTTTGTCGAGTTTGTGGGTCGTTTTGAGTAGTTCGTCGACCCTATCGTCTTCGACAATACACATAACCGCTGAGTTCATCTCAGGCCAGGTATGAGTACCGCGTCGCGGCTCTCCGCTGTTGGTGCCTCTGCCCTGAACCTGTTCGAAGAGGGTGAAGCCTCTTATGCCGAGTTCGTCGAGCATATACTCCACACGCTCTGTATTGGATTGGTTGAATACTATAAATACTGATTTCATCGTATCGATTTTATTTAGATTGATATTTTTATTAAAAAAGATAGAACACCGACGTGAAGCCCGATATGAGAATTATGGTTGATGACTGTGAACTTAAAATGACTTTCTTCCATTATTTGATTTAGTTTCTGTAATTCCCTACATCTTTCTACACATAGGTGTTCTATACAGATAAATATGATTTTAGTTTTCGTCTTTTATCTTCATAAATAGAAATTCTTTGCGTTGCTTTGCCTTTTTATCTCGTTCGCCGTGTCGCGACATCAGTGCATAGAGCACAGGCACTATTACGAGTGTAACGACGGTAGCAAACAACAGTCCGCCGATTACCACTATGCCGAGCGGTATCCACATTTCCGAACCTTCGGCCGTCGACAGAGCCATAGGCACCATACCGAGTATTGCCGTTATGGCGGTCATAAGCACGGGGCGCAGACGACTCTCGCCCGACAGGGCAATAGCTTCGTTGAGCTCGTAGCCCCTGTCACGCATAAGGTTGATGTAGTCCACGAGTACGATACCGTTTTTCACCACGATACCCACAAGCAGTATCATACCGAGCATACCGACCATTTCGAGCTCCTGCCCCGTGACGAACAGTGCAAGGAAAGCTCCCGAGAAGGCAAACGGAATAGAGCCGAGCAGTATGAGGAATGGCTTGGAGAAGCTCTCGAACTGCGATGCCATCACTATGTATACCAGCAGTATTATGAGCAACATCAGCGAACCCATATCGCGACTCATCTCCATTTGGTCTTCGTAAGTACCGCCGACATTGATGACTACGCCTTGAGGCAGGTCTATACCCCGTGCTATCTCTCTTGCCGCATTAGCCAATTCCAACAACGACGTGCCGGCAGGCGTTACGTTAACGGATACAATACGCTGGCGACGTTTGTGGTCGATAGTGGGCGGAGCCCAAAATTCGCTTACCTTAGCCAGCTCTTTTACTTTGATAAGAGAGCCTGTCGGGGGCTGCAGAGTCATCTCTTCTATATCGGTGATAGAGTTGCGGAACTCTTCTTTGAGGCGTACTACTATTTTGTACTCGTCGCCGTCTTCTTTGAGGTAGCCTGCCTGATAGCCGTTGACCCTATTGCGGACGGCTGTGGCTACCTGTGCAGCCGACAATCCGCTGAGGGCGAGTTTCTCTTTGTCGAAATTTATCTGCAGCTCTGCACGGTCTTCGTCGCGAGAGATAGTGATATTGCGTGCCCCTTTGACGTCTTTCATCTTGTTTTTTATCTCTTCGGCTACCTTGTTGGTCGCTTCGAAGTCGTAGCCGTATATTTCGACAGATACGTTATTATTGCCGCTGCCACCGAATCCCATATTTGTCGATACATTCGAGAATACAACATCGGCACGGTTGCCGAGATATTGTCGGAATACTTCGGCTATCTCGAATACCGTACGTTGTCTCTGGCTCCTTTCGGGGAAAGTTACGGTCATAGTAATGATGTTGTTCGACGACTGGTTCATCAGAGCCGAAAATCCTGCATCGTCGCTCGAGCCGGTAGTGGAGGCTATCAGTTTTATTTCGGGAGCAAGCGATTTCAGGTCGGCTTCTATCTGTCGGGCTACACGCATACTCTCCTCGACACGTGTACCGCGTTGAAGTTCTATTTTGAGGCTTATGCGTCCATTGTCTTGCTGTGCCATAAAGTTGAACCCTATTTTACCCATAAATACAGGTGAAAATCCTATTATGACCACAGCCAATGCTATCAACGACGTAACGAGTTTGTGCCCCAGACACCACCTCAGCAAGTTGGCATACCATTTGTCGAGGGCGGCAAGCCATTTCATCACAGTATTTTCGTACCAGTTGGCGTTTGCCGAAATCTCTTCTACCTCGCCCTTTTCGTTGATTATTTCTTTTTTACTTTTCAATAAAAGAGACGATAGCATCGGAGTAAGGGCTATGGCTACGGTAGCCGAAACGGTGATACAGATAGACACTATCCACCCCATCTCTTTGAACAAAATACCTGCTTGTCCGCCAAGCATCGTAAGCGGTAAGAATACGGCAACGATAACCATCGTAGTGGCTATTACCGATACCCATACTTCGTTGGTGGCGTATATTGCGGCTTCTCGCGGACGCGAACCGCGTTCGATATGACGCATTATATTCTCCAATACCACGATAGCATCGTCTACCACTATGCCGACGGCAACCGTAAGCGACGCAAGCGAAATGATATTGATGGAGCTATCGGCTACGAATAGGTAGATGAAAGCACAGATAAGAGATATAGGTATCGACAGTACGATGATAAGAGTTGCACGCCACCTGCCGAGGAAAAACATCACTACCAACGCCACAAATACGAAAGCGAGCATTACCGCCTCCGACAGACCGTCGATAGAGTTTTGTATCGTCTGAGCACTGTCGTAGATGATTTGTGCTTTTATATCGGGCGGCAGACCCGGCATTATATCTTCGTCCATCATCTTTTTTACCTTTTTGACGATTGCCACCGTATTGGCTCCCGTTTGCTTCATTATCACCATACGTACCCCGTTCTGACCGTTGATTCGTTCGTCCAGATTGACGTCGCGTATGGTGTCGCGTACATTAGCCAAGTCTTTGACAAATATGTTTTTACCCAATCTGTTGGCTACTACTATGTTGTTTATCTCCGAGCTTTCGGCGTATTCGCTCTGCACACGCAGTTGATACTGCTCTTTGCCCATTTTTATCGAGCCTGAGGCGAGGTTGAGGTTATTGGCGGATATTGCCTGTCCTATCTGTTCGACCGATATCTTATAGGCATCGAGTTTGCTTTGGTCTAAATCGATATAAATATAACGTTCGGGAGTACCTGACAGCGCTATGTTACCTATACCGTCGATACGGTTGAGCACGCTTACAACATTGTCTTCCAATATCTTCTCCAACCCCGCATAGCTCTCTTTTGCAGTAATGGCATACTGCATAATGGGGAAGTTTGAGGTCGAGAACTTGAATATCATCGGGCGGCTGCAGCCGTCGGGCAGATTGTCGTTGACCATATCTATTGCAGAACGTACGTCGTTTACCGACTCATCGAGGTTTTGCCCCCAATTGAGCTGCAACGACACGACCGAGATATTGTCTTTCGACTGAGATGTAATCTCTTTCAGTCCGTCGACGGAGTTGAGCGAGTTTTCGAGCACCTTGGTAACGTTGGTCTCTATCTCGGAGCCGTTGGCACCTGGATAGGTGGTCATTATGGATACGTAAGGTATGTCCATAGCGGGGAATTGGTCGATAGGGAGTTTTGAGAAAGAAAACACCCCGAAAACGATGATACCCACAAATATCAAAGCCGTAGTAATCGGCTTGTTTATAGCGGTCTGATATATAGCCATCTCGAAAAAATTATTTTGTTTTTACACTATCTTTTGCTCCCTTATTGTCGGTAGTCTGCGGTGAGTTGTCGGCAATCTGCACCTTGACGCCGTCTACCAGACGTGCCTGTCCGACTACTACGAGTTCGTCGTCGTTTCTGAGTTCTTTCGACTCTATCTCGGTCATATCGTCGAAACGTTGTCCGAGTGTCACGCTGATACGATGTGCCGTATCGCCGCGTTTTACGAAGACATAACGTTCGTTAGACCCTTGCTGTTTGAGCACTGCCTGATACGGCACCACAATGGCATCGACCTTGCCGAGCGACAGCGTGGTGTGTGCAAACATACCCGGACGCAGCAGAAGCGATGGGTTAGGAATGTCTATTTTCACCGTAAAGGTGTGAGTAGTAGGGTCTATGGTGGGGTAAACTATCTCTATCCGTCCCTTGAAGTTTTTGTCGGGATATATGTCCGACACTACGTTTAGCTGCATATTCTGCTTTACACGGGGGAAGTAGCTCTCGGGGATATTGATATGTGCTTTCAGACGAGCTATCTGGGCTAACTGCAATATCGGTTTTGTGGGCGAATACATCTCGCCGTCTTCGTAGTTTTTGGCGGTGATGATACCTGCGAAAGGAGCTGTAACAAACGTATTTTTTTGCAGAAATTTGAGGTTCTCTTGCGAGGCGTCGAACTGAGCCTTGAGCTGGTCGTAGACACTCTGTGCCACGTTGCCCGTTTTGAGCAGCGCTTCGGTACGAGCCAAATCGACGGCGAGGCGGTTGTGCTGTACCTTAGCCGAATTCAGCTGTGTCTGGTCGAGACGTACGAGGAGCTGTCCTTTGGCAACGCGTGTGCCGGGTTCGACATAGATGTGTTCGATATTGCCCTGTACGGAGGGAGATACGTTCATCTGCTCGTAACCCTCGAGTGTGGTGGAATACTCTACCTCTCGGCTTATCTGACGGGGTTCGAGGCGTATTACCTGTACTTTTTCTATTTTGCTTTCTTCTTTCTTCTGACTTTTGTCTGCCGTACCGCAACCGACGAGTGTCAGTGCTGCAGCTGCTATTATCAAGATAGATTTATTCATATATCAGATTTATTAATGTGTTTTTATATTGATTGTTATAATACTCGGGTTTATTGATTTGTATGTTGTTTTTATTTGTCGAGCAAGTTTCGAAGCTCTATTTGAGCGTTGGTCATATTCATAATAGCTTGTATGTATGTGTTTTGAGCGTTTATAAAGTCGGAGCTTGCTTGTGTAACCTCGAGCGACGAGGCTCGTCCGTAGCGGAATTTCTCGGCAACTTTATTGAAGACACTGTTGGTAACGGCGATATTTTTCTTCTGAATAATAAAGTTTTCGTAAGCCGAATTAAGGTTGAATCTAAGCTGTTTATCTTTGATTTCGAGCTGGTTGTGTGAGTCGTCGAAAGTGTTTTTGGCTTTCAGATAACTGTATTTTTTCTCTCTGATACTCATAAACGTTCTGCCTGATGTGAAGAGCGGCACTTTGACGCCGATAGAGAAGACATTGGGCGGGTTCATATTCATCATCGGTTCGCCGTCGAAATATTTGATGTCGGAGTAGCGATAACCTATTGTAAGCGAAGGCGAATAGCCCATTGCAGCGAGTTTAATCTGTTTACGCGATAGCTCAAGATTTTTGCTCATAAGCCGATAGTTGTAGTTGTCGGTTATATCGAACTTGGTATGCAAGAGTCTCAGCGACGCCTCGGCGTTGGTCAGTTGGTCGAGATTGTCGGTAAGCTCTATGTATGTGTCGGCACTGACGCCGAGTTGCAGCTTCATCGAGCTGTAAGTCATCTCGAGCCCCTGTCGTGCACTGTTCAAGGCACTTTCGAGCTTCATCACCTGTACATATAGCTTGTCGGCTTCGGTCTGCTCGGTAACACCTATCTTGACGGCTTCCACAGTGCTTTGGTATATCTTTTCTATATTCATTTTGCTCGAGTCTAAAAGGCTGATTATATGTCTATTGGCGAGGATAGATATATAAAGCTGTGTTACTGTCGAGGTTATGGTCTGTTCGGTCTGCAGTCGGCTGATATCTGCCATATCGACGGCTATTTTGTTTATCATTGCCCCGACTATCTGTTGTCCGCTTATCTGCATTCCTGCCGAGATGCTGAAAGTGCCGTTAGGAGGACTAGCCCGCTCGATAACGTTTACCATATCTTCGCCCGTAGCAGGGTTTTTGCCAACGGGGATACGCATCTCCATCTTGAAGCCCATCATATTCTGATAGTCGTAGCCTGCCGTAACTTGTGGCAACATACTTGCTATCGTCTGCCAACGTTGTGCCTGAGCGATTTTGACGTCGTACGAGGCGTTTTGCAACTGACGGTTGTAGCGGATAGCCGTATCTTTTGCCTGTTGCAGCGAGAGCGAGATGACGGTAGCACCCTCGCTTGTCCGCTCCCAGCTTGGAATTATCGGAGTAGACACCTCTGTCTGTCCCCAAAGCATCACCGTCGTTGCTGCCAGCGCCAATATCAATGATTTTATTCTTTTCATTTTAATGAAATAATTTTATGGTCGATTTATACTATTGTTTGTTACTTATCGAATTATAATACTCCAATCCTTTGCTGTTGCACACGATACGGAACATAGTGTCCATACAGAAGTCCATCATACGTATAAACGGTATTTTGTTCGTATTTGAGTACTCCAACATATTGGAGAATATCTCGCTTATGAGTTTTTTTGTAAGCGTAAGGTCCATATCTTGTCGAAACAACCCTTGTGCAATGCCCATATTGAGAATACTCAATGCATTTACTTCTGCATCTTCTTTTATTAACCGACAATGTTTGTCGAAAAGTTCGGGGTAATATTTCTTCATATCGAAGTGGATTTGGAAAAACTTCTCGTCGTCGCGTCGAGGCTTGTTCTCGTCGTCACGTCGAGGCTTGCTACGGAAAGTATTGGTTTTCGATATCAGATATTCGATTATATTGTCGTTGTAGGCAATCTCTTCCATCTGTTTTTTCTCGATGCGTACGCTCTTCAATATCTCTTCTATGAGTTCGTTTTTGGTTTTGAATACAGTATAGAAAGTCTTCTTCGATATATGCAGTTCGGTGCAAATATCGTCGATGCCGACGCGTTTGAGCCCATAATCCCAAAACATCTGCTTGGCTTGTCGAATTATTTTCTCTTTCAATTCCGTCATACGATATGAATGCTCGTTGATTTGATTGTGCAAAAGTACGCAAAAAGCGAAAAGTAGAACTTATTGCAGCGTTAAATAAAATTAATTGCAAAAAAATATTTTCATAAACATCTGGTAGTTACGAGTATTTTGGAAACTAAAAGAGTTTAAAAGTTTTCCTGTACATAGAAAAAAGTTACTTGTACAAATAATAAATAAAAGTATTACTTTTGCAGACGCTTTTTGATATTAATAAACAGACACAATAAATACTATCATAAATGGATAAACTAAGCTATGCATTGGGAGTGAGTTTCGGGCAGCAGATAGCTCAATCACACTTACCGATATCCGACTTCGAGTCGTTTGTCAAGGGGTTGGAGACGGTAATGAAAGGTACCGCTCCGGCAGTAGACTTCAATGAATGCCAGCAGGTACTCAACGACTTTTTCACCAAGATGCAGGAAGAAGAAAACAAAAATATGGCTACTACCAAACGTGAAGGCGAGGAGTTTCTAAAACAAAATGCCGGACGCAAAGGCGTAGTAACGACTCCGAGCGGACTGCAATATGAAGTAATAAAGCAAGGCGAGGGCAAGAAGCCATCTGCTGCCGATAAAGTGCGAGTACATTACCATGGTACTCTGATAGACGGCACCGTATTCGACTCGTCGGTACAACGCGGAGCTCCTGCCGAATTTGGTGTAACACAGGTAATAAAAGGCTGGGTAGAGGCTCTACAGCTGATGCCCGTAGGTTCTAAATACAAACTCTATATCCCTTCCGAACTTGCATACGGAGAGCAAGGTGCGGGAGCTATGATAAAACCTCATTCGACACTGATATTCGAGGTGGAGCTTCTCGATATCGTCAAATAACAATCGGACAATAAACACAAAATTTTTTTATAAATAAAACACACAATGAAACGAGTAATTCTTTTCGGCACAGCGGTTATTTTATTGACTTTTTCCGCTTGTAGCAAAAAACTGCAAACTACTGCACAATTAAAAGATCAATTGGATTCTATCAACTTTGCATTCGGGGTAGCCAACGGCGCTTCGTTCATCACTATGTTTTCGCCCGAAGATACTACCAAAGCCAATATCGAGGCTATGCTTGTCGGTTTCGGCAAAGGGTTCAGACAACTCTCCGAAGACGAGATAAGCAAGTACGAAGCCATAGTAGCAGGTATACAGCTCAACAACGGTATCAAAGACGGATTCCTCTTCGGCGACAGCGCTATGACAGTCGACAAACAGCTTATCTATAAGATTGTCGACCAAATGCTCGAAGGCAAAGACTCTGTAGATGGGCTCAATAGAGAGAAAGCAAATCAGTATTTCTTCAAAATATATCAACTCAGAAGAGATACCGTGCCTTTGCAGCTCACAAAAGAGATAATCGACTCTATCAACATCGCTTACGCTGTTATGCAAGGCTCTAACCTCGCATACAACCTCAACGACACCAACAGAGCCGAGTTTATCAAGAATTTTCGCAAAGGAAGAGACATCACCAAATCTACGGAACGTTTCGAATACCTTGGTCTTACGATGGCTTCGGGCGGATTCCAGATGTTCCAAGAGAGAGGTCTGCTCAACGACTCTACCATCACCCTACGCCCCGAAATACTTGTAACAGGTATCAACGCAGGAGCTTTGGGCGTTACTACTCAATTCACTGCCGACGGAGCTCGCGAATATCTCAGAAATGTAGTCGACAAACGTCGTGCCATTCAGAACGAAAAGCTATACGGCGAGTGGAAGAAGCAAAACGAAGAGTTCTTGACTAAAAAGGCTCAAGAACCGAAGGTAAAATCGACCGAAAGCGGTCTTCTCTACGAAGTGTTGAAAGAGGGACGCGGTGCGAAACCCACTGCCGAACAGACGGTGAAAGTTCACTATCACGGCACTCTTATCGACGGCAAAGTATTCGACTCGTCGGTAGAACGCAAAGAACCCGTAGAGTTTGCTCTCAATCAGGTGATACGCGGCTGGACCGAAGGTCTGCAACTGATGCCCGTCGGCTCGAAGTATCGTTTCTACATACCGCAGCAGCTGGCTTACGGCGACCAACAGGCAGGTGAGAGCATCAAACCATACTCTACTTTGATATTCGACGTAGAGTTGCTTAGCATAGAGAAAGGTAAATAAAAAAGGTTTGTAATTTTTCATGAAGGCCGTCCTATGATATATTTTAGGGCGGTTTTTTTGTTGTTTCGACGCCGTACGGGAGGAACAAAAATTGCGTCAGTGAGTACGTAAATTTCTTTCAGTGAGAAAATTTTTTTCTTTCAGTGAGTGCCGAAATTTCTTTCAGTGAAGAAATTTACGGGGAGTAGTGAAGAAATTTTGCTGCGACAGAGAGAAAATTTATGGCTTCACTAACGTTTGTTTATCAGCCGATTATAAATTGTTGTTTTTTTGAGCTAAAAACTCTCTTTTCGTATCGAACGAATGCTCTGTAAGGCAGATACTCTTTTGTTTTTCACTGCTTATAGCTCTACAGCCTGCGGTAATGGCATCGAACGATTGAGCAAAAAGTTATAACTTTGTACCCGAAACGAAATCGCTTTTCATCATTATTATGTCGGACGTTATCAATGTTTTACCCGATTCTATCGCCAATCAGATAGCCGCCGGCGAGGTGATACAACGCCCCGCCTCTGTGGTCAAAGAGCTGGTCGAGAACGCTATCGACGCAGGAGCCGACAAGATTTCGGTATCGGTCAAAGACTCGGGAAGCACCTTCATAAAGGTGTCGGACAACGGCAAAGGTATGTCGCACACCGATGCCCGTATGGCGTTCGAACGGCATGCAACGTCTAAGATACGAGACACTGCCGACCTTTTCAGGCTGCATACGATGGGATTTCGCGGGGAGGCTCTCGCCTCGATAGCGGCAGTAGCCGCAGTGGAGCTACATACGCGGCAGGCAGATGCCGAGTTCGGCACGTTTATCGAGATAGCGGCGTCGAATATCGTACGGCACGAGCCGACGGCTTGTGCCGCAGGCACTACTTTCGTGGTGAAAAACCTATTCTTCAACGTACCGGCACGGCGAAAATTTCTAAAATCGCCCGACAACGAACTGAGGCATATCATATACGAATTTCAACGAATAGCATTGGCAAATCCGCAAGTGGAGCTATCGCTCTACAGCAACTCGGGAGCCGTGTACGAGCTGCAACCGTCGAACTTAAAGCAGAGGATAACAGCTATATTCGGCAAAAAGACAAAAAACTATGCCAGCCAGCTCATATCGGTTGGTACGCAGACCGATATAGTAAAGATTTCGGGATTCGTCGGCTCGCCGCAGTCTGCCGTGCGCAATGCCACTCAGTTTTTCTTTGCCAACGGGCGTTTTATGCGTCATCCGTACTTCAATAAGGCGGTACAGATGGCTTACGACAATATGTTGCAGCCCAATACACAGCCGATATATTTCATTAATATCGAAGTAAACCCTGCGAATATCGATGTCAACGTACACCCGACGAAGACGGAGATAAAGTTTGAAGACGAAAAAGAGATATTCTCTATCCTTATGGCGTGCGTCAAAGAGAGTCTGGGCAAGTTCAACTTCGTGCCTTCGCTCGACTTCGATACCGAGAGTTCGATAGCGATACCAGCATATTCTGCCGACAACAGACCCGATATGCCCAAGATGCGTCTCGACAGCAGCTACAACCCTTTCGCTTCGCAGCACCGTGCAGCCGACAATAGCCGACAATCGCTCAGCCATTGGGAGACGCTATACGATAGCCCACAGCGTACCGCAAGCACTTCGCATACACCCGCTTCGGCAAATATTCCTATCGATATAGCGGCATCCGACGCAGAACCCACAGCAGCCAACAATTCGTTTATATATAAAGATAAATATATCGTTACCTCCGTCAAGTCGGGGCTGATGATAATAGAGCGTCGGCTTGCTCTTGAGCGTATTATGTACGAAAAAATAATATTGCAGCTACAGCAGGGACAGAAAGCTACTCAGGCACTACTCTTTCCCGATACGGTAGAGTTTTCTGCCGACGAGGCGATAATATTCGAAAAGATACTGCCCGATATAGAAGCTATAGGTTTCGATGTCGAAAATATCTCGGCAAACAGCTATAGCATCAGGGGAGTCCCGTCTGTTGTTACCGAGACAGCTACAGCCGACAGGCTGCTGAAAGATATAGTAGCCGACGTCGTCGACGAGTCTGATGTGGGCAGAGAGATATACGAGAAGATAGCTCTGCGTACGGCTAAGGCTTACGCCAAATCGATGCAAAACTCCAACGAATACGAGACGGAATATATAATATCGTCGCTCTTGCAGTGCCAGACACCAAACTTCTCACCCGACGGCTCTAAGATTATCGTCGTCTTGTCCGACGAAGATATTTGGGGTAGCGGCAGCTGATAAGTCCGTTCTTTATAGGGTACGGTATCAGATTTCGCCGTCCGATATTTTTCGGTGCATTGCCTTGGCGGCACGTCTGCCGTCGCCCATAGCAAGAATGACGGTAGCTCCGCCTCTGACTATATCACCTCCTGCGAAAACAGTAGGTATCGACGACTGCATGGTATCGTTGTCGACAGTCACGGTGTGCTTCTTGCTCGTATCGAGTCCGTCGATAGATGATGGTATGAGCGGATTTGGCGAGACTCCTATAGCCACTATTACGGTATCGACATCAATCTCCACGAATACTCCCTCGATGGGTTCGGGGCGTCGTCTGCCTGCGGCGTCGGGAGCGCCGAGAGCCATCTTTTGCAGCACCATACGGCGCACTCTGCCTCGTTCGTCGGCGATATACTCCACAGGATTGTGCAGTACCAGAAACTCTACGCCCTCCTCTTTGGCGTGTTTTATCTCTTCGATACGTGCGGGCATCTCCTCTTCGGAGCGGCGATAGACGATTATAGCACGCTCGGCACCTACACGTAGGGCAGTGCGGACAGAGTCCATCGCCGTATTGCCGCCACCGACGACAGCGACGGTCTTGCCGCTCAGTACGGGCGTATCGCTTTCGGGGTCGCGAGCAGCTCCCATAAGGTTGATACGGGTGAGGTATTCGTTCGACGACATTACGCCGTTGTAGTTTTCGCCTTTGATGCCCATAAAGTTGGGTAGTCCGGCACCTGAGGCTACAAACAACGCTCTGAAGCCTCTACGCTTGAGTTCGTCGAACGATATCGTCTTGCCTACGATACAGTTGGTCACGAACTTCACTCCTATTTTACGCAGCGTATCTATTTCGACGTCTATAATCTTATTTGGCAGACGAAACTCGGGTATACCGTATTTGAGCACACCGCCTATCTCGTGCAGAGCCTCGAAGACCGTTACCTCATAGCCGTATTTTGCCATCTCTCCTGCAAACGATAGTCCAGCCGGACCTGAGCCTGCAACGGCAATCTTTATTCCGTTTGCCGAAGCTACTTCGGGGATGGCGATCTGTCCCGATTCGCGCTCGTAGTCGGCTGCAAAACGTTCGAGATAGCCGATAGCCACAGGCGGTTTTTTCATCTTGTTGTATATGCAGACCGCCTCGCACTGCTTCTCTTGCGGGCAGACACGTCCGCAGACCGCCGGCAGAGCCGATGTCGCTTTGAGTACCTTGGCAGCATCGAGTATGTGCCCACGTTCTATATTTTTGATAAACGAAGGAATGTCTATCCCTACCGGACAGCCCTGTACGCAGCTGGGCGAAGGGCAGTCGAGGCATCGGTGCGACTCGGTCAGAGCCTCCTCTGCCGTAAGTCCGCGGTTCACTTCGTCGAAACTGCGACGACGTACGTCGCCCGGCAGTTCGCTCATCTTCGCGCGAGGAATATCGCCTCGCTGCTTGCCTGTAAACTGTTTTTTCAATTCTCGACGCCAGTCGTCGATAAGAGTACCTTTTTGGGGTTGGTCTGTCATACTGTAATAATGTTTTTTGTCGGTCAATGAATGGGCTACCGTATCGTAAGCCACCGAAATCGACTGCAAAATTAATCAAAAAATCCGTCGTCTCCGAAAGTATATGGTTTAGCAATATTATCGCAAACGATATGGAAGCTCCTGTACGTGCCGACTTGTGTTAATTCCGAAAAATAATGTACTTTTGCACCCTAAATATTGGTAATACAACACACACACGGCTTATACTTTGATTATAAATTTTCTCCAACATCTATTATCGCTTCGCATACAGTTGCCGCTGCTCTTTACGTCGTTTTATTTCTGGGCATTTTTCGCTATAGTCTTTGCAGGCTTGTCGATGACAGGCAAAAAGGTACTGCTTCGCAATACGTTTCTGATGTTTTGCGGGCTTTTTTTCTACTGCAAGACATCGGGATTCTTTGTCTTCGTACTCATTTTTGCCATATTGCTCAACTATCTTTGTGCACGTCTCGTCGGGGCGTCTGACAATACGACAAGGCGTAAGGCATACC
>CAJPNS010000015.1 GCA_905372135.1 Porphyromonadaceae bacterium
TCCACAGTCCTGCTCGGTAATGAGTGATACCGACTGCAGACAGTTGCTTTGCGGTACTAAATACTTGGCTTTCGGTCTCGGCACTGCACGGACCAGCAACGATACGATTGAACATCTATTGGCAAAAAATATTTATAAGCAACGCTTTGGGGAGTCTATTTGATTTTTTCCATAGAGCCCTCGGCAAGCATATCTTTTGCTATCTTGTTGAGAATACCGTTGATAAAAATGTAACTTTTCTCGGTAGAATAATACTTCGCTATCTCG
The DNA here is from genome assembly GCA_905372135.1 of Porphyromonadaceae bacterium. GTDB lineage: Bacteria > Bacteroidota > Bacteroidia > Bacteroidales > Paludibacteraceae > F0058. The sequence goes on from CAJPNS010000015.1 coordinate 268, forward strand.
ATATACTCATTGATAGTAACATCTAATGGAATAAGCGGAAACTCTTTGAACTCGGCGATAGCCATCTTCATAAGCACCATATCCATCTTGGTGATACGCTCTACGTCCCATTTGGGGGCTATCTTCGAAATCATCTGCTTGTATTCGTCGCCATTGAGGAATACGGTATGCGATAGTTTGACTACAAACTCCCTCTCGTTGTCGTCTCTGTACATCGGCAACATCGGGTAGGTCGCCGCCTCGTCGTATGGGAGGCGCGATATGGTCTTATCGACGAAACTGAGCGTGATTTCCAAATCGTCGACAAGATATATGCTCAACTCTTCGATAAAATCCTCGAAATAGCCGCCAAATATCTCAGACGAACGATAAAACTTACGCCAGAAGGTTTTTTCGGTATCGAAATCCAACCCCTCTCCCTTGATATATTTATCAAAGAAAGGGGTCGATTTCAATCGTCGATACAGCTCCTCGAGCACTTCTTTGTAGTCGAGCCAAGATATCGAATTGTCGCGTACGTATCTGACAATATCTTCGTTTGCAGCCAATAACTTTACGAAGCTTTGCTCTGCCAAATTGGCAATAGGCTTTATATTACGTTCGGTCTTCAGTAGTCTCGACGAATAGTTGTCGACCTCTCGTCGAGCCATAGAAGCTACCTCTTGCGGCAACAACAAAAGCATATAATACAAGTCGTACGACTTCTTGATACTTATCTGCAATTCGTCGTCGAAAGCCTGCAAACTCTTGCCGTTACGGATATTGGCGTATAGTATCTGTGCTATCTTGGTACGTAGTAATGAACGAGTGAGCATCTATTTTTTCTTGGCGTTATCTACTCTATAAAAAACTAATTACGCTTTGCCGTTGCTACCGAGAACATTTTCTATCTTGTGCTTATAGAGGCGTTCCATATTATCGCGGGCAGGACCCAGATACTTACGGGGGTCGAACTCGGCAGGTTTCTGAGCCAAAACCTCACGCACAGAGGCAGTCATCGCCAAACGACTATCGCTGTCGATATTTATCTTGCAAACAGCCGATTTCGCCGCACGGCGCAATTGTTCTTCGGGTATGCCGATAGCGTCTTTCAGAGCACCGCCATACTTATTGATAGTAGCTACTTGGTCTTGTGGAACGGACGATGAGCCGTGAAGAACGATGGGGAATCCCGGCAGTTTCTTCTCTATCTGCTCGAGAATATCGAAACGCAGCGGCGGCGGTATAAGCACACCATTAGCGTCGCGTGTACATTGCTCGGGACGGAACTTATTGGCTCCGTGCGAAGTGCCGATGGATATTGCCAACGAGTCGCAACCGGTGCGGGTAGCAAAGTCTATCACCTCCTCGGGACGCGTGTATGTGTGGTGTTCGGCAGATACCTCGTCTTCGACACCGGCAAGTACGCCGAGCTCTCCCTCTACTGTTACATCGTACTGATGAGCATAATCCACAACCTTACGCGTAAGTGCTATGTTTTCTTCGTAAGGCAGGTGCGACCCGTCTATCATCACCGACGAGAAGCCCATTTCGATACACGACTTGCAAAGCTCGAAGCTATCGCCGTGGTCGAGGTGCAGCACTATCTGCGGGTTAGCCCAACCCAACTCCTTGGCATAAGCCACAGCTCCCTCTGCCATATACAGCAGCATAGTAGCATTGGCATACTGGCGGGCACCCTTCGATACCTGCAATATCACAGGAGATTTGGTTTCGGCCGAAGCTTTGATGATAGCCTGCAACTGCTCCATATTGTTAAAATTGAATGCGGGAATGGCGTAACCGCCATCAACGGCTTTCTTAAACATTTCGCGGGTATTGACCAACCCTAACTCTTTATAACTAACCATATTTTATATGTTTTTGAAATTTATTATTCGCCCGTATATTCGGTTATTACCTACGTATTACTATCTTTTCGATACGACTATCCGTATCGTTTACAATTCTTACAGTATAGACTCCTTCAGACAGACCGCTGATATCTATATTCTTAGTATCGCCACCCGATACGTTGCCGAAGCTCATACTACGTACCACTCTGCCGTATATATCGCTTACAACGACCGATACCTGTCGCTCTACCTCTGCAAACTTGATATATAAATTATCGGCAGCAGGATTTGGGAAAACGCTTATCGGCGAGGTGTATTCGGCTATATCTTGTTTCGTGGGGTCGACAGCGGTAAAGTTTGCAGTAAAACCTTTATAGTGATTGTCGCCGTCAGTGATAAAGATTACTGCCATCCGATTCGATTTGGAGTATAAAGTAGGCGGCAGAGTCGAGCCTGCATACTTTCCTAATGAAAGAAGTTTCGAGTCGACAACATCAAAAACTTCCACATAGTCGAAGAAAACATTGTTTCTACTCGGCTCGATGTCAAACTCGGTAAAACTCAATTTCACTACCTTGTCATCATCTACCTCTATACGCCAAGAACAAGCTTGATTTGCGGTATAATTACCATCTCCATCTGTAATAGTTCCCGAATCGCCCTGCGTATCCATACTTCCATTACAGTGCCAAGGCTCAGGCTTCATAGTACTATCTATGCCCACAGCCATCCAAGCATCTATAACTGCTCTGTATTGAGTTGAATTTTCGCCAAATAGGTCTTTGGTAGCCAATAGAGAGCCTCTATAAGCTTCTATATAGCCGGCAGTATACGGCAGATAATACATAAGGTTACGATAAGCTATGCGACGAGCAGCTTCGATACCGATAGAAGTTATGTTATAAGAGTAGCCTTTGTCGTTGGTACCGCTACCGCCATGACTCAGGAGGTAAAACCAATAGCTCTGTACGGTACTATTGGTGTGTACACCGCCATTGTCAAAACTTCCTGTATACCAATATTGTCCCTTGTAGGTATTGGGGCATTTATCCTCTTCGTCTACAGGAGATTTAGGGTCAGAGAGTGAGCGTATGAAAGAGCCATCGTTAAAAATCTCTTCGCCCATAATCCAATTGGCACTATCGCCTCGGGTATAGAAGTCTATAGTAGCTCCGAATATATCCGAAAAGCTCTCGTTCAACGCCCCCGACTCATTACGATATTCGAGACCGCCCTTACCATTAGCTCCGGTCACCAAGTGTGTAAATTCGTGGGCAGCTACATCAAAGCAAACCAAAGGCTTGTAAACCTTACCATTATGAGTTCCACCGCGACCGTAAATCATCATTCCTTCTCCAATAGCTGCAGCATTGAAAGCTCCGCCTTGTCGGTCTAAAGCAACGGGGTTGTATATGTTATAAATATTGCTGCCATTGCCGTCGTAACTATCTTTATTGTGTACGTTTTTATAATAGTCGTATATTTTCTCCATTCCCCAATGCACCTGTAGAGCGGGTCGCAAAACACTGTCTTCCCAATTTTTGGAAGTGTTGGTATACATCGTATTATCTTCAGGATAATAGCCCATATTCCAATAATAACCGTTGTAGGTAGCAATTTTTCGTGCATTGTCTTTCAAGCGATATCTATTAGTGCCGACGCTATCGCAGACAATCTGTTTGGTTCCATTGTAATAGGTCTTTCCTACTCCTTGAACGTCGGTATGTGCTATAAGCGATACGGTATCTATTACTTTTTCCGTCTCTATATCGATATATACGTCGTATTTCTTCAGCGGCGAAAGCGAAAAGATTTTCACCTTTTTGGCGAATTTATACATACTCATTCCGCCCGGTACATAGGCTAATACGCTCTGCACAGGATAGCGACATGCTAAATCAGTAACATTCAATACACTCATAGCCGAGGCTATCACCTTTTCGTCGGAGAGTCCGGTAGCGTCTGTCTTGGTATCTACATTCCTTACAATACCATTTACCGACGTTAAGAAACTATCTTTTTCGTGTATCATTACTACCTGTCCATCGACAAGATAACCGTTGAAATAGACATGGTAATCGGTGTGAGAAAATCCCAAATCGTCGTTTACCGACTTCAGACGTCGAAACGTATATAATTCGTGAAATCCACACAACGTGTGCAACTGTCTCTCAAACTGCTCTCTTGTAATTTTCAGATTTCTAATATATTTCGAAAACGAGCCGTTCAAATCGATATCGAGTGTAAATTCGGGATTGGAGTCGTTGTCGCCCTTCTCTATCACAACAACCGATTCGTTTTGCTCAACTCCTTTTTCGTGATTGCTAAGAATTTGCCTCAAAGCCATAGTAGGGTCGTTTGTCTGCCGACCATACGACATCCCTGTGAATAAGGCAAATACAGATAAACAAAAAGTTAGTTTAATAAAATGTCTCTTCATAAATTTATTTTTTGATATTATTGCTATTTAATTAATTATATGTCTAAAACCTCTTTCAATTCAGAGTAAATAGCTGTCACTCTGGAATCTATTTTTTTATCTAATATTCCCCAGACTATCTCGTTCTTTTTGCCTTTCGTATTTATTTCTAAAAAGTTATACATATTATAGGGAATATTGTAACGATAGTTTGATATCGCTTTGATTTTGCCAAACAAGCGATTAACTTCCTTTTTAGGAACTCTTTTCATAAAACTGCCGTTACGGTAAATATTGCCGTCTCTATTCAAAGTGTATGTAATTATTTCGCCCGTAACGCCTCCACCCGAACCGAAAGAAACCGTCTCTACTCTATTATTTTCCATTATTCCTATTGTTGTACAAGCAATACATACGACTGACAATAATATTATTACGATATTCAACGCTTTCATACGGTTCGATTCTTACGAAAACTGCAAATTTAATCAATTTATTTTGTTCAATGCCGAAAATAGACTAACTTTGTCGATTATTTTACCGTAACCCAAACACGAAGTATTTGTAATCGAAAATGGCTCTTCTCGAAAGATTTTTGAAGTATGTCTCCATACATACCATGTCGGACGAAAACACAGGCTTAGTACCGAGTACGCCACAACAAATGGAGTTTGCCAAGATTTTGGCAGAAGAGCTTAAAGATATGGGAATGCAAGACGTTTCCCTCGACAAAAAAGGCTATCTGATGGCTACCCTACCCTCTAATATCGACAAAGATGTTCCGACTGTCGGCTTCATCTCTCATCTCGATACATCGCCCGATATGAGCGGCAAAAATGTAAAACCGCGTATCGTGGAGAACTACGACGGCAACGACATTGTCCTCAACGAAAAAGAGAACATCGTACTCTCGCCCAAACAATTCCCCGAGCTTACGATGTATCGCGGTCAGTCCCTTGTGGTAACCAACGGGCTTACTCTGCTCGGAGCCGACGACAAGGCAGGCATAGCCGAGATAATGACGGCTATGGATTATTTTATCAAAAACCCCGACGTCAAGCACGGCAAGGTACGCATTGCCTTCAACCCCGACGAAGAGATAGGTCTGGGGGCACATCACTTCGACGTAGAGAAGTTTGGCTGCCAATTTGCCTATACGATGGACGGAGGCGAGATAGGCGAGTTGGAATACGAAAACTTCAATGCCGCAGGAGCCAAGGTAACCTTCTACGGCACCAATGTTCACCCCGGCTATGCCAAAAACAAGATGGTAAACTCTATGAAGATAGCCACCAAGTTTATGGCAACCGTACCTGCTAACGAATCGCCCGAATACACCGATGGCTATGAGGGTTTTTATCACCTCACGGGTATTGGGGGAGATGTGGAAAAAACTACCGTTTCGTATATCATCCGCGACCACGACCGCAAAAAGTTCGAAGAACGCAAGGCTCACCTGCAAATGCTTGTAGACAAAATCAATAGTGAATTTGGCGACAATACGGCTACCCTCGAGGTCAAAGACCAATATTACAATATGAAAGAGAAGGTAGAGCCTGTCAAATATATCGTAGACATTGCATCGGAGGCTATCCGCCAGGCAGGCGTAGAACCTAAGGTGAAGCCCATACGTGGCGGGACAGACGGAGCACAACTGTCGTTCAAGGGACTGCCATGCCCGAACATCTTTGCCGGCGGACACAACTTCCACGGCAAGTACGAGTTTGTACCAATCCAATCTATGGAGAAGGCTACCGAAGTCGTAAAAAATATCATCAAAATAGTAGCAAACAGATAATTATAAAAAATAAACAAAGTAAATAATAATGAAAACCACACCATTCACAGACAAACACATTGCTCTTGGAGCAAAAATGCACGAGTTTGCAGGGTACAATATGCCTATCGAGTACCCGACAGGTATCAATACCGAACATTTAGCCGTATGCCACAGCGTCGGTGTCTTCGACGTTTCGCATATGGGCGAATTTTGGGTAAAAGGCACAAATGCCACTCAATTTATGCAGCGAATCTGCAGCAACGACATAGCAAGTCTTGCCGTAGGCAGAGCACAGTACAACTGCTTCCCGAACGGTAAAGGCGGTATAGTCGACGACCTTATCGTATACCACTACGAAGACAATAAATATATGCTCGTAGTTAATGCCGCCAATATCGACAAAGACTGGGCTTGGGTAAATGCCAACAAAATCGAAGGCGTAGAAATCGAAAACGCATCGGACAATATCGCACAGCTCGCAATACAGGGACCCAAAGCCACAGAAGTACTACAAAAACTTACTCCCATAAAACTCTCAGACATACCTTATTATGCTTTTGAGGTAGGCGAATTTGCAGGAGTAAAAGATGTGATAATATCCAATACGGGCTACACCGGTGCAGGCGGCTTCGAGCTATACTTCTACCCGCAGCATGGACAGAAGATATGGGACGCTATTTTCGAAGCCGGTAAAGAATTCGATATCAAACCCATAGGTCTCGGTGCACGCGACACACTACGCTTAGAAATGGGATTCTGCCTCTACGGACACGAAATAGACGACACCACGTCGCCTATCGAAGCAGGCTTAGGGTGGATTACCAAACCTGCCGAAGGTAAAAACCTGATTGACGGAGACTTATATGTATCGCAACGCAAAAACGGCGTCAGCCGCAAACTCATAGGATTCGAAATGAAAGAGAAGGCTATCCCTCGCCAAGGCTATGAACTCACAGACGGCAAAGGCAATATTATCGGTGTGGTAACATCGGGCTGTATGTCGCCGACGGCAAAAGTAGGCGTAGGACTCGGTTACGTGAAACCCGAATTTAACAAGGTAGGCACAGAGATAGCAGTCCTCATACGCAACAAAGAGGTGAAAGCCGAAGTGGTAAAACCACCTTTCAGAAAAATGTAATACTTTCATTACCACCCGAAAGAGTTTCTAAATTCGGATAAAAACAGCAGGGCTGACCTTTCTGGCAGAGGTCAGTCCTATTTGTTTATCCAATCCAAAAATTTATCGGACAGCAGTAAAATACTATCGGTAAAAAATCAGAAATGAAATAGAATTAAACAACATAAGTCAAATCAAATATACTTATAATCGTATAATGGTTTAGGTATCAATTTTACGAGATCGATTCCTCAAATTTGGGCAAAAGTAGATATAAATTCCGATTTATGCAATCAGCATAAACTACTAATATAAGCCTTGCCGACAGTAGCTTTCGATACCCCGATATAACGAGCTATCGAAAGTTCAGTTATTTAAACTCTCGGTTGTGGCATTATTATTCGAAACATTTTTTTTTACCATAAATAGTCTCTATAATTTCCCAACCTGCCACTAAATCGAAATGATTGATATCTGAAAAATTATACTTATCTGTGGAAATAGTATTTTTCCCTGAAAAATCAAAAACATTTTGTTGCCCAAAGATGGTGTATAGCTCTTGCAAATCATAATGATGTATTTTAGTTTGTTCATATGAAGGCGTTATTACTATTTTATATTTGCTATGGTGCTTTTGCAAAATCCTTTGAATATCAAGTAAAAACGCCTTTTTTTCACTATCTATAAGTGGTGGACTTAATGTTTCAACAATATTATCGCTAAAATTATCTCTGTTTATCAAACTATCTTGCTTAGGTGGAGTTAAGTAATTCTCTCTATTCCCATTATTCCAATCATTAGAGATAGTATCGAATTTCACACTCTCTCTATTGCAAAGGATTTTGTCTTTTATGGATTTGAATATCTCGCTTGGCTTTAGATATGCCAAAAACATATTGTAGTGATAAAATAATTTAGACTTACCCGTAATATCATAATGCTGTATGGTTATAGCCTTGTGTGATTCTTGCTCTTTGACAAAACTACTCGGAATATCTATTAGAATGATAATATTTTTTAAAGATACACCGTGAGAATCGAGATAATTCAATTTTCGACAAGTACCCATAATTGTCTCACTCCATGCCTGAAACAAAAATTGATTGTCTTCCTTATCGAGATATTGCTTCCATTGGTAAGTATTAATACCGCAACCTCGTGAACTGCATAAAATAAAGGAGTTGTATCTATGTTTAGCATAGTTCTTTTTGAACAACTCTACCGAAATATACTCTCGATTGACTGGCGAAATATTTTTTAATTCAAACGGATATATTGTTTTGAATGGGTCTGTGTAGAAATATATCGCTATAATCAACACAATAGAACCCCCAAAAAACAGACAGGTTTTTATCAAGAACTTTTTCATTTGACCTTTAAAATTGAAAATAAATAAATGACTGACTGCTTGCTCTAAACTCTAAAATAATAATAATAATAGCCACATATATAACCCATCTTACAGCAGTAACCTTAATGTTCCCCATTTCTAAAGCAAATGCTTTTTTTCTGCCAATCCATTCTACAATTATCATCAAACCAATGCATAACAATGTTTTTTTCAATCCTATCATATATTGTGGTATGGTAAACAATGAACCATTAAACATATTCATTAGATAGTTGACGGCAATTGTCATCGAATCGGCTCTAAAAAATATCCAACCAATTACAACTAAAAAGAATGTTGTACCCATTTGAACCATCTCTTTTATGTTTGGCAACAGTCTATTTTCGGCAACGATATTGGTATTTTTTCTGTTTTTATTGAGTAGTATTAATGGCATAAAAAGCAAAGCATGAAAAACTCCCCAAGCAATAAATGTCCAATTAGCACCATGCCAAAATCCGCTTATAGTAAATATTATCAATGTATTGCGTATTACCTGCCACTTATTGCCCCTACTACCTCCGAGTGGTATATAAACGTAGTCGCGAAACCACGTGGTAAGCGAAATATGCCAACGTCTCCAAAATTCTGCAATATCACGAGAGAAGTACGGAAAAGCAAAGTTTCGCATTGCATTGATTCCAAAGAGTCGAGCGGTACCTATCGCAATATCCGAATAACCTGAAAAATCTCCATAAATTTGAAATGTGAAAAAGATTGCTCCTAAGAGTAAAGTAGACCCTGTTTGTGTCTGTGGATTATCAAAAGCCATACTCACATAAGAGGCACAATTGTCGGCAATAACAATTTTTTTAAACAAGCCCCAAAGAATCTGCCTCAATCCGTCGGCTGCCTTATCGTAGCTGAAAACCCTTTTTTTATAGAATTGAGGTAATAGATTTGTCGCTCTCTCGATAGGACCTGCCACTAAAAGTGGGAAAAAACCAATGTATGCAAAGAAAGCAACTATATCATTAGTCGGTTCAATTTTTCGCCTGTATACATCGATAGAGTAACTAAGAGCCTGAAAGGTATAAAAACTAATCCCTACAGGTAAAATAATATTCAACGTTTGTACATGTAAATCAATACCTACCGACGAAAAAGCAGCGGTAAAGCTATCTACAAAAAAATTATAGTATTTAAAAAAGAACAAAACTCCAAGATTAAGCAGTATATTACTGATACTTATAAACTTACGCGACAAATACGGATAAGGCTTGTTTTCATTATCGATTCTTTGCATAAGCAATCCGCTTGCCCAAGAACAGAATGACGTGAAGACGATCATCAAGAGAAAACGCCAATCCCACCAGCCATAGAAGACATAAGAGGCTATAATGATAAAAATGTTTTGTCCCTTCAGATTGCGTTGAAATACAAACCAATACAGAATAAAAACTATCGGTAAAAAAATCAAAAATGAAATAGAATTAAACAACATAAGTCAAATCAAATATACTTATAATCAGTATAATGGTTTAGGGATGTATTTTGTTTTTAAGTTCAAGATAATTTTACGAGATTGATTCCTCAAAATTTGGGGCAAAAGTAGATATAAATTCCGATTTATGCAATCGGCTTAAACTACTAATATAGGAGCACAAGGAACTAACAATCTCGATAAAAGCTCACAATCATCACACACCGATAGGAACAATACTCTACCAATCAATATATTCCGCATATTTTCTTAAAGTCGCAATACCTACATTTTTCTATCTGCCTATTGGCTGAAAATGGCAGACTAGGGTCGAAAATACTTTTTAGCTTTTCTATCATAAGTGGCTCGAAATCATCTGCCACACGCCGAAAATCGGATATATCCACCTTGTCGTTTTTGATATTTATATAAGGTGTCTCATCGGCTCTAAGCCTCGGCAAATAGAGCAATAGCGGGGTTACACAACGGTCGGGATATTTTTTCGATATCACCGAAGCATAATACAACGACTGCAAAATATAAGCGGTTTTACTAACTCCTTTGTTATCTGCATTATCAAAAAGCGAAGGTATGTCTTTACACTCATGCACACGATTCGATGTCTTATAGTCGTCTATGAATAACGTATTGTTTTTTAGACGTATACGGTCGATATATCCACCAATATTTACAGACAAATCCGCTGTCAGCTTTACCGAAGTTTTACAGAAATCTTCCATCGATACTACTGTAAATGGCGCATTTACAGCATCGAAGCGTAATAAAAAAAGGATAAATCGGTAAGCGACATCGAAATATATTAGCTGTTCGCCATTATAATCCGATTTTGGAGTGCTTCTCTTAAAATATTCATGGCTAAATGCCATTTCTAACATATCTTCTAATTTTGCCCTATTATCTATATAGCTCTCAATCTGTAGTTTACAAACATCAAACGGAGCGAACGAATTTGCTCCGCGCTCTGCAATTAGTGGGTCGATATTACCTATCTTCCTATAAATTAATTCGATAGTACGATGAATTATAGTACCCAAAATCTTATTATCGAGCTTGTCTGTAAACTCATCGAGTACCCTGATATCCTCCACATATTGCAAATAAAACTTAAAAGGGCAATCTATAAACGTATTCAGAGCCGACGGCGATATATTTCTCCCTCTCTCTGACGTAGAGAAAGTTTCTCGTAGTTTTCTTAATATCTCAGGAGTTTTTTCGATTGTTATAGGCTCTGTAGCAGTCGGTTGGAGGTCGTTTTGCAACGTTATACGTTTAATTTTATCACAATAAGGCAGTTCCGTAAGTATTTGCATTAGAAATCGGCTCATTTCCGATTTCGACGTCTCTTTCGACGAGGTGCTATACAGAAAAGTTATATTCTCAGAGCGCTGTAATAATCTATAGAAATAGTATGCAAAAATTGAATCTTGATACTCTAATGTATTCATACCTATATTTTTACGTATAAAATACGGTATAAAAGAGGTTTGAGCATCGACCTTAGGCATAATCCCCTCATTTATAGATACTACCAATAAGTTTTTAAAATCGAGATTACGTGTCTCGAGCATCCCCATCATTTGCAGCCCCATAGCAGGTTCTCCATGGAAAGGCACGCTACCCGTATTAAGCAACCGTTTTAGCAGCGATACGAAAGTAGGTAGCGTTACATCGAGATATCCGCTATTGATGAGGTCTGCCAAGCGATTGATGATACAGAACACTCGAAAAATAGCCTCATTCATAAGGTTGTCTCGAGTAAAATCTTTATGAGTGTCCTTCGTCGCAACACCTATTTTTTCTACTATATCGAGCAGATAATCAATCATTTCGTTAGTACTATTTACCACCCTCAATATAGGTAAACCAAACTCTTCGGGCGAAATATAAAAGAGATTGTCGGCTACGATACTATCTTTTATTTGCTGCGATTCGCTGTAAATCAGCGAAGTATAATGATGTTCGAGAACAGAAATCACATACGGATAGTAAAATTTATTATTTGCAATCCCTTTGCGTTGCAGCTCCAAAAGCCTCAAGACAAAATCGTATATAGGAGTCTGATTTAGAGGGAATCCCATTGTAACATTCACCTTATCGACCACTTCCGGCACAAGCCACAATGCAGGCAACAACATTTGCTCGTTGCAAAATACTATGGCAGTATCCGGATTGTCCCACTCTTTGACATTCAGACTGTTTATAAACGTAGGGATATAGCCCACTTGTGCCACATCTGTGTCTGCCGATACTATGGAAATATTCTTTTCTCGCGCTATGTTGTTGGTATCGAACGTGGTTGCTTGTGGAAATTTTTGTATGTTTTTTCGGATAAATTGCCCCGCCTCTATAACTCGATTGTCGGTATAATAATCATCACAATCCCAATAAAACAGACTTTTGTCTTTAAGCGCCTCTAAAAGAGCCTCTTCGCTCGGCGACAACACATTGAATCCAACAAACACGTAATGTGCTTTATCATAGACTTTTACATTTGCAGATATATTTTCGACTACATCTCGGCATATCATACCACTATAAGCCAGCCCCTTAGACGAGAGGGCGTTTTTGAAGTCTTTATACACTTCTCTAAGTACCGACCATATCGATAAAAAATTGTCTTTTAGCTGAGTACGATTAGTTTTTATATCTACAAAAAAACGATTAAGCAGCTCTACTTGCTCCGAGGTAAGATGTTCGAACTTATCGCTAAGTTGCTCAAGATCATATATATTCTGATACACCAACGATGGGTCTATCAGATAATTGTCTATATCGTTGAAGTCGCTCAGCAATATCTCTCCGAAAAACAAAAACTCATCTAAAGTCTCTACCTGATTTTTTTCTCTATTTCTATAAAAATGCTCTATATAAACATTGTATAATATGGAGACTAACAATAGATTATCGGCTATCGTAAGTGAAGTTGCTTTCGAGAATAGAGACTGCAAATCTTCGTATTTCGGGGAAAATATAGGCTTATCAGAGATTTGAGAAATATATTTATCGAAAAATATACTCGAACGTATATTTGGAAACACTAAAACCACATCAGACAGGTCGTTGTGGAAGCGTTTGAGAATATCTTGTGCTACGAGTTTCAGAAATTGCATCTCATTAAACGATATATTGGTTTGAGAAAGGCACAAAATTAATCATTTTTTCGTACTTTTGTAGCTTAAAAATATTCGTATATGAGATTAGCAAATATTCCCACAAATTTCGTTCCAAAGTCTATGTATCCTACTATAAAAGAATACATTACTATCACTTTTGGACTTATCTTAGTCTCTTGCGGTTGGAAGTGGTTCATAATACCTCACGAGATTGCAGGCGGCGGCGCCACGGGTTTTTCCGCCATTATCCAATTCGGATTTGGTATACCTATCTTCGTCACTTACTTTGTTATAAATAGTGTACTGATAGTCTTAGCAATAAGGCAACTTGGATGGGCTTTTTCGATAAAAACCATTTTTGCCGTTGTAGTACTTACTATCGCTTTCGCACTTAACCCTCAGCTAGTTGATATAAAAGACCCCTTTATGTCGGTCATAATCGGTGGTTTATGCAATGGAGCAGGTCTGGGCATAGTCTTTCTAAGCAACGGAAGTACAGGCGGTACCGATATTATTGCCAAAGTAATAACTCAAAAACGCAATATCACACTCGGACGAGTGATATTGTATATCGACCTCTGTATTATATCGTCGTCGATACTTTTGCCCAACGGCTCTATCGAAAAGGTGATATATGGTCTTGTGTGTATGACAGTTACCACACTTACAGTCGATATGGTGGTAAACGGTGTACGTCAGAGCGTGCAGTTCTTTATATTTTCTTCGGAATACGAAAAAATCGCTGATGCTATCACACACCAACTCGGCAGAGGCGTAACTATGCTCGATGGTATCGGCTGGTACTCAAAAGAACACGTGAAAGTACTTACCACTCTGGCACGTAAAAACGAATCGGTAAAAATATTTAAAATCATCAAAGATATAGACCCAAATGCCTTTGTATCACAGACTTCTGCTATCGGTGTATATGGCAAAGGATTCGATATAATGAAGACAAAATAAATTTCGAGCGGTAATGATAGAAGCAAAAAATATTCATAAAAGTTTTGGCTCATTACACGTACTTAAAGGTGTAAACTTAAATATAAAAGAGAATGAAATAGTTACCATCACCGGAGCATCGGGAGCAGGTAAGACTACCCTACTTCAAATACTTGGTACTCTCGATAATGCCGACGAAGGAAGCGTTACCATAAATGGAATACAGACAAACAGCCTCAGTACTAATAAGTTATCGGAATTTCGAAATACTATGATAGGCTTTGTATTTCAGTTTCACCACCTACTACCCGAATTTACTGCATTGGAAAACACTATGTTGCCATATCTTATAAAGACAGGCAACTTCAAGGAAGCAAAATCGAAAGCGATAGAAATACTATCGTACCTAAATCTTTCCGACCGACTCGAACACAAGCCCAACGCTCTATCGGGAGGCGAAAAGCAACGAGTAGCCGTAGCCAGAGCATTGATAAACAGACCCAAAGTAATATTTGCCGACGAACCAAGCGGTAGCCTCGACAGTAAAAACAAGCAAGAGCTCCATCGATTGTTGTTCAATATCAGAGCCGATTTTTCGACAACTATACTGATAGTTACTCACGACAAGGAACTTACGCAAATAGCCGACTACTCGCTCGAAATGGCTGACGGGCAATTTATATAAAACTATCAATCTAATTATCACTCAAATATGAACTATTTCAAACATGAATCCGCATACATCGACGAAGGCTGTACGATAGGCGACGATACCAAAATATGGCACTTCTCTCATATAATGAGTGGTTGCAAGATAGGCAACAGCTGCAACATAGGGCAAAACGTGGTAATCTCACCAAATGTAGTCATCGGCAATAACGTGAAGATACAGAACAATGTATCGGTATATACCGGTGTAGTATGCGAAGACTACGTGTTTCTGGGTCCGTCGATGGTTTTCACAAATGTAATAAACCCGCGAAGTGAGGTAAACCGTCGCGACGAGTTTATGACTACAATCATCAGACGAGGAGCATCGGTCGGAGCAAATGCTACTATCGTATGCGGCAATGAAATAGGAGAATATGCCCTCATCGGAGCAGGAGCGGTAATAACCAAGCCTGTAGCTCCTTACGCATTGGTAGTGGGCAATCCGGCTCGTCAGATAGGATGGGTGAGTCGTCGTGGGCATAGGTTGCACTTCGACGCAGAAGGAATAGCCGTTTGCAAAGAAACGAACGAGAGATACCGACTGAGTAATGGTAATGTGGTATTAATCAAACAATAAACCGTAAAAAATTTTATCGACAAAATTCATAACACACACATAAATAACAAATATACAGTAAGATAATCTATTATGAAAAATTTCGCAATTATAGGAGTGGGCGGGTATATTGCACCGCGTCATTTAAAAGCAATAAAAGATACGAACAATGTGCTTGTAGCAGCATACGACAGATTCGATAGTGTAGGCTTGCTCGATAGCTATTTCCCTGAAACATCGTTCTTTACAGAACAGGAACTATTCGATCGCCATTGTACAAAACTAAAAGATATCAACAGACAAATAGACTACATATCTATCTGTACTCCAAACTATTTACACGACGCACATATCCGTTATGGGCTTAGACTCGGCGCCGACGTAATATGTGAAAAACCTATAGTACTGAATCCCTGGAATATAGATGCTTTACAAAAAGTAGAGCAACGCGAAGGTAAAAAAATCAATACCATACTGCAACTACGTCTGCATAAATCGATTATCGATTTAAAAAAAGAGATAGAAGCGGCTCCCAAAGATAAAATATTCGATGTAGAACTCACCTATATCACTTCGCGTGGTAATTGGTACTACTCATCGTGGAAAGGCGATATTCACAAAAGTGGCGGTATAGCTACCAATATAGGTGTACATTTCTATGACATGCTGCAATGGGTCTTCGGCGCACCGAAGCAAAATATTGTACACGTAGCCTCACACGACAGAGTGGCAGGATATATCGAGCTGGAACGTGCAAGAGTACGTTATTTCCTCAGTATCAATGCCGATTTGCTTCCATCTAATGCCGTACAAGGCGAAAAACGCACGTTCCGTACTATAAACATCAATGGTAGTGAATTCGAATTTAGTGAGGGTTTTACGGAACTCCATACCGAAAGTTATAGAAACATATTGGCAGGCAATGGTTTCGGTATCGAAGATGCTCGCAATGCTATAAATATAGTTTACGAAATACGTCAGGCTCAGCCTATCGGACTGAAAGGAGACTATCATCCTATGGCAAAATTTCCTTTGGCAAATCATCCTTTTGGTTGGTAAAACAAACGGAATCAGAGCTATAAATATCAATCTCGATTATAAAGTTGAACAATAATCAAACAGCAAAAACAAAATATATTATCTTTGCCGTTTGTAATAATGTCAAATTTCATTTTGGCTTAGTAACTTTATAACAATACATTAGCACCAAATTAATTCTGAATTTTAGCGTGAAAAATATACGTAACTTCTGTATAATTGCCCATATCGACCACGGCAAGAGTACTCTTGCCGACAGATTACTTGAGTATACAAATACTGTGGCAACCAAAGACTTGCAAGCTCAAGTACTAGATAATATGGACCTCGAACGTGAGCGTGGCATTACCATAAAAAGCCATGCTATCCAAATGAATTACAGTAGGAAAGACACTAATGGCGCTATCGAACAATACACTCTCAACCTAATCGATACTCCGGGGCATGTCGATTTTTCGTACGAAGTAAGCCGTTCAATAGCAGCATGCGAAGGAGCGTTACTTATAGTAGATGCTACTCAAGGCATTCAAGCTCAGACCATAAGCAATCTATATATGGCTATCGACAACGATTTGGAAATAATACCGGTAGTAAATAAAATAGATATGCCCAATGCTATGCCTGAGGAGATAGAAGACCAATTGATTGATATGCTGGGAGTAAAGCGAGAAGATATTATACGGGCAAGTGGTAAGACGGGCGAAGGTATCACCGATATTCTCGATGCGATAGTAGACCGCATCCCCGCTCCGAAAGGCGACCCCGACGCTCCGCTACAGTGCCTAATATTCGACTCCGTATTCAACTCATTTAGAGGCATTATCGCATATTTCAAAATCATCAATGGCACTATCAATCAAGGAGATTTGGTAAAATTCGTGGCTACGGGCAAAGAGTATGAGGCAGACGAAATAGGAGTACTGAGGCTCGATATGGAGCCTTGTAAAACATTATCGGCTGGTAATGTGGGATATATCATTTCCGGTATAAAGACATCGAAAGAAGTAAAGGTAGGTGATACTATTACACACGTAAAAAATCCATGTAGCGAGGCTATAGCAGGGTTCGAAGAGGTGAAGCCTATGCTATTTGCTGGAGTATATCCTATTGATACCGAAGACTTTGAAGACTTACGTTCTTCTATAGAAAAATTACAGCTCAACGATGCTTCTCTCACATTCGAACCCGAAAGCTCCGTAGCTCTGGGTTTTGGCTTCAGGTGTGGATTTTTAGGGCTTTTACACATGGAAATCATACAAGAACGCCTTGATAGAGAGTATGATATGAGTGTAATCACTACTGTTCCAAACGTACCGTACAAAGTCTATACAAAAAAAGGCGAAGTCCTCGAAATGCACAATCCTGCCGGAATGCCCGATATAATGCAGATAGACAAGATAGAAGAGCCATACATAAGAGCATCGATTATCACCAAAGCAGACTATATCGGCAGCATCATGACGTTATGTCTGGGAAAACGCGGCGAGCTTATAAAACAGAACTATATCTCTGCCGATAGAATGGAGCTTATATTCGATCTTCCTCTGGGAGAGATAGTTTTCGATTTCTACGACAAACTGAAATCTATTTCAAAAGGCTATGCTTCATTCGATTACCAACCAAACGGATTTAGAGAGAGCCGACTTGTAAAGCTCGATATTCTCCTCAATGGCGAAGCTGTAGACGCACTGTCGTCGCTGATACACTTCGATAATGCACAGACACTCGGCCGACGTATGTGTGAAAAGCTCAAGGAGCTGATACCCAGACAACAATTCGATGTTGCGGTACAGGCGGCTATCGGAGCTAAGATTGTGGCTCGTGAGACTATAAAGGCTGTGCGTAAGGACGTTACAGCAAAATGTTATGGAGGCGATATAAGCCGTAAACGTAAACTGCTCGAGAAACAGAAAAAAGGTAAAAAACGCATGAAACAAATCGGGTCGGTAGAAGTGCCTCAGAAAGCATTCCTCGCCGTACTCAAACTCGATTGATAGACAAATAGATGGCAAAGAAAAAAAAGACGACAAAGAAACGGAAACAAAATCCGCCAAAGATAGAGAAAAGCATTGTGATAGCGGGTGTTGTGGGTATAATACTTGCTATAGCTCTGATAATATACTACACCTTCTTCGATTATTAAATATCGACACGATAAGTTAAACTAACCCAAAACCAATAGCGACGCTGCAACATCCTACAGTTTGCAGCGTCTTGTTTTTAGTTTTTCAGATACAAACAGATAATAAATCAAATGAAGATAAAACTTTCGGTAGCGATCTTATCCCTCATAACGGTGATTTTGTGCGGTTGCTCATTAAAAGTAGATCCTACTATGAAAAAGAAAAAAGTATTTGCTTTCGGCACATACCAAAAGTCTGACAAACAATACTATATAGTCGAAGACGATAAAAGAATAGTGATTCTGAACAATATAAAGAAAAACGATGCCATAGGAAAGCGTTTTTTCGTAGCAGGTCAAGCGACAATGAATACAGACGAGAAGGGTAACGATTACTGGATAATGGACGCAGAAATAATGGAAGAGACTCAGATACATAAAATTAGCATAGTAGACAGTGCGTCGATAGATGAGTTCGGGAAGGCAGGAATATATTTTGAGCAAGGTATTGGAAATAAGAACATATATTTTTCGGGTAAGTATCTCAACTTCATATTCTCTATTTATACTACGGATAATTCCGACCACTCTTTTAGCTATATGATAGCCAGAAACAAAAAGGAGGTTTCAAGTAATAAATTCACATTATATATTCGCCACGAAGAATACAACGATGTTGCAAACGAAGCAAAAACGCCACGCAAAATATATTCGTCTTTAGATATGAGTGAGATACTGAGTCGCTCGAATAGCAGACGTATAACACTGATAATAAACACAATAAACCTTGAGGGCAAAAAGGAAGAGGGCGTAACAGACATTACACAATGAATTAATTGGTTGAAAGGAAAAAATAACTTTACACAATACAATACTTTTTTGGAGAGAAAGAGCAGTTTTTTGAGACAAATTGCTCTTTTTTCTTATTTTCGGGTAAAAAGTAGTACTTTTGCAATCTAATCCGACAAATATAATATACTGATAGTAAAATAGAAAAACTATAAATGAAAAGATATATCGTCGTAATAGTACTATTTTGTGCCGTAGCAGAAAGCATTTCGGGACAATTTACAGTAACATCTTCAAGCGAGTACACACAAATCACAGACCAACAAGATATTAACGCCATCTTCCTATTCAATGGTATAAGTGCATCGACCGAAATATCGTACAACGGTACCGAAAATTTCGAATGGAGGAAATACGACAACTCGTTTGTAGCCAATACTCCAAGCTTCTCGCCCGACGATGCCACAGGCTATATCGTATTCGATAAGATTAATAATAAGCCCCTTTACCATATATGGGTAATAGACTATTCGTTGCACCGCATTGGTTTTAATGGAGTTACCGCAAACGGCGATTGCTACAAACTATCGCTAAACACAAACTTCAATGTACCTAATCTGGTCTATTACGACAAAAACAACAAACAGAAGAGTCTAAAACGAACATTCTATGTGCATTACGTAGATTATACATATAAAGACAGTACTTGGCAAGATATCGAGATGAATTCGGAGCACACGTATCCATTCGCAGATATAGAAATCAATGCTCCTAAGAAAGATGTAAACGTCTGTATATCTGGCGATAACTTTGCCAGAGCAATGCATCTGTCGGGCGATACAAGTATTTGCATTGATTATAAGGCTATTGCCGTAGAGTGCCACCTGAGCGCTACAGTCGAAAAACGAAGCGGAACCAACGAATATCTGCGCGATAACTCTGAAAATAACAGCGTAAAAGGGTCGGGACCACTGATTGTATCTCTCGAAAACAAATCAAACAATCCTGTTGCTACTTTTTTCGAGTGGAAAATATACAAAAACTCTGCTCCACAGTCTTACAACCGTTATAACGAGGAAAATATACGATACAGTTTCAATGAGACAGGCGATTATACCGCAGTACTTAAGGTATCTAATGCCGATGGTATTTGCACAAGCACAGACTCGGTACGCGTTACAGTATTGGAATCGCTTTTGGAAGTACCGAATGCCTTTTCACCTAACGGAGACGGTATAAACGATGAGTTTCGAGTGGTATTCAAGTCGCTGAAGACTTACAATATCGTCATTTTCAACCGTTGGGGACGTGTAGTATACAAAAGCAACGACCCATCGAAAGGATGGGACGGTAAAATAGGCAGAAACGTAGCAACCTCAGGTACATACTATTACGTCATAGAGGCTACAGGAACCGACCGTTATACCGAAGGGCGATACAAAGACCGCAACATTATATACAACATCAAAGGGCATATTAATTTATTCAAATAAATCACCCTATATTTTTCGTAAAAACACAGTGATTTATAACATATTACCTCATTGTGTGGTTTGCATTACAACTACAATATAAGCGGTATCCATAATCCAAAGTCTGTTTTATACAGAATTTATATCTACTTTTGCAAAATGATTTTTTTGGGCATCGTGCCGAGTAACAACTTGAATTACAACAAAAAATAAAAAATATTATTTCTATGGCAAAGAAAAAAATGATTACTTGTGATGGCAATCAGGCGGCTGCGCATATTTCGTATATATTTTCGGAAGTGGCTGCTATATACCCGATTACGCCATCGTCTACAATGGCTGAATATGTCGATGAATGGGCTGCCAACGGCAGAAAAAACATCTTCGGCGAGACTGTGCTCGTACAGGAAATGCAGTCGGAAGCAGGTGCTGCAGGAGCCGTACACGGTTCGTTGCAAGCGGGAGCTCTGACTACCACTTACACTGCTTCTCAAGGGCTTTTGCTGATGATACCCAATATGTATAAGATTGCAGGTGAGCTGCTGCCGTGCGTTTTTCACGTATCTGCACGTACTATAGCTTCACACGCTCTCAGTATATTCGGCGACCATCAGGACGTAATGGCTGCCCGTCAGACGGGTTTTGCTATGCTTGCCGAAGGTTCGGTGCAGGAAGTTATGGACCTTGCCGGTGTGGCACACTTGTCTACAATAAAAAGCCGTGTGCCTTTTGTCAATTTCTTCGACGGATTCCGTACTTCGCACGAGATACAGAAGATAGAGGTGCTCGATACTGATGATTTTAAAGATATTGTCGATTGGGAATCCCTCGACGAGTTTCGCCAACGAGCAATGAATCCTAATGCACCCGTATGCAGAGGTATGGCAGAAAACCCCGACCACTTCTTCCAGCACAAAGAAGCAGTGAACCGATACTACGATGCCGTACCCGAGATAGTGGAAGGTTATATGAAAGAGATAACCAAACTCACGGGAAGGATATACAATCTATTCGACTACTACGGTTCGCCCGATGCCGACCGCATAATCGTAGCAATGGGCAGCATCACCGAAGCGATACGCGAGACGATAGATTATCTCAGAGACAAAGGCGAACGTGTAGGCTTGGTTGCAGTACATCTCTACCGTCCG
>CAJPNS010000016.1 GCA_905372135.1 Porphyromonadaceae bacterium
GTATTCCATAGCTGTATCACAGGATTATAATGAGATAATTTTTTTGTTTATATAAAGTTTAAAATTAAAGACATGCTTAAAAATCAACATTTTTCGTTTAGAGTCGTTCTTTTGGCGATTCTTGCAATTATCTTCGGAGTATCGGCTTATGCCGAACCCCAAAGAAGCAATATCCCGTTTACTCAGATACAATATTGGGTAGGTACGGGTGCTAATAAGGCTATTCTCATAGTCAATTACTGCGATAAAGGCAAAGCTCTTGCCTGGGGGTATAAGTGGGACGGTACCAAGACGGTAGCCCAGATGCTCGCCGCTATCGATTCGGCAGACAATAGGCTAACTATCGAAGGGGTAGCTGCCGGCTATATAACCGACTTCCAGTACAACGACGCTCAGTTTCCAAACTACGATTTCAGCAACGAAGCAGGTATAATGTATTCCATTAACGGGACCTATCCAGGTGGAGTAGCAAATACCAATATCCAAGAGGGCGACGTAGCTAATTTCGGTGGATTGACTTGCCAAAGCAGTAGTGGTTGGAATTTGACGGTTTCGCCCGTTAGCGACCCGAATTCTTCTCCTGCACAGTATACTATCGGTATCAAGCAGAGCAATTACGGTACTATCACTCCCCAAGGTCCTATCACGGTAAACGAAGGCGGTAGCGTTACTCTTACCATCACTCCCAATGCTGGTTACCATCTGGGCGAGCTCAAGGTTGGTAATAATGTGGTTACCTCTGCCGTAGTGGGCAACCAATACACTATCAGTAATGTAACTGCCAACGACTCCGTATGGGTGAAGTTTGCCGTCGACCACAACAATACTATCGCCAAGAGCGACATACAGTATTGGGTAGGTACGGGTAGCAAAGAGGCTATCTTTGCAGTAAACTGGTGCAACCCCGATTCGTCGCTGGCTTGGGGCTACCGCTTCTCGTCGGATTCGGTAACGGTCGAAAAGATGCTTCGCGATATCGACTCTGCCGACTACCGTCTTACCTGCAATATCACCCAAGGTGCTTGGGGGAAATTCCTATCGGAGATGAAATATTATGTTAATATTCAAAAAACGCTTACCAATCCGAGCGGCAGCTACTGGATGTACAACGTAAACGAAAACTCGGCACAAGGTATCTCTTCGCAGAAGATTGCAGATGGCGATGTTGTAGAGTTTGGCGGTACCGTATGCGGAAATTCTGACGACTACTGGAATACTGTGTGGACTAAAGCTATCGTAGCAGTGCCTACACCTCCCGCACATTATACTATCGTAATCAAGCAGAGCAAATATGGTAGGATTACTCCCGAAGGACCTATCACTGTAAACCAAGGCGAAAACGTTACTCTTACCATCGCTCCCAATGCTGGTTACCACTTGGGCGAGCTCAAGGTAGGTAATAATATTGTTACCACAAACGTAACAGGCAACCAATACACTATCACAAATGTAACTGCCAACGACTCCGTATGGGTGAAGTTTGCCGTCGACCACAACAATACTATTGCCAAGAGCGACATACAGTATTGGGTAGGTACGGGTAACAAAGAGGCTATCTTTGCAGTAAACTGGTGCAACCCCGATTCGTCGCTTGCTTGGGGCTACCGCTTCTCGTCGGATACGATAACGGTCGAAAAGATGCTTCGCGATATAGACTCTGCCGACTACCGTCTGTCGTGTGAAATAGTGCCGAGCAGTTTTGGAAATTTCCTATCGGAGATGAAATATTATGTTAATATTCAAAAAACGCTTACAAATCCGAGCGGTAGCTACTGGGTGTACAACATAAACGAAAACTATGCACAAGGTATCTCTAAGCAGAAGATTGCCGACGGCGATGTAATTGAGTTTGGCGGTACCGTATGCGGAAATTCTGACGACTACTGGAATACTGTGTGGACTAAAGCTATCGTAGCAGTACCCACACCTCCCGCACAATATACTATCGGTATCAAGCATAGCCAGTATGGTAGGATTACTCCCGAAGGACCTATCACTGTAAACCAAGGCGAAGACGTTACTCTTACCATCGCTCCCAATGCGGGCTACCACTTGGGCGAGCTCAAGGTTGGCAATAATATCGTTACCGCAAACGTAACAGGCAACCAATACACTATCACAAATGTAACAGCCAACGACTCCGTATGGGTGAAGTTTGCCGTAGACCACAACAATACTATCACTGCAAACGATATTAAATATTGGGTAGGCACAGGCAACAACAAAGTGATATTCGCTGCAAACTGGTGCAATCCCGACTCGTCGCTGGCTTGGGGTTACCGCTTCTCGACAGACTCGGTAACGGTCGAAAAGATGCTTCGTGATATCGACGCTGCCGACAGTCGCCTGCAATGTACCATATCGGGTGGATTTATGTCGAGCATTGTTTATACCGAAGGTGCTACTACGCTTAAGAACCCTGCCGGAGTATACCTGATGTACAACGTAAACGAAGAACCTACGATGATAGGTATTGCTACTAAAAAGGTAGGAAACGGCGATATAGTGGAATTTGGTGGCTACAGCTGCGGAATGGAAGACGACTATTGGAATATGGTATGGACTAAAAATATCGTTCCCGTAGGATCGCCGACGACAGATGTAGACGATACGCACGGTGTAGCTCTTAACATCTATCCTAACCCTGCCCGCGAATATATTTTAGTCGATATCGACGGTGTAAAAGGTGATTGTGCGTACAGCATAATCGATATGAACGGACGCAGTGTAGCAGTCGGAACACTCAACGGCGATAAGGCAAGTCGTACGATAGATGTTTCCGCTCTCGACGAAGGTGTTTACTTCGTATTCATCACAAACGGTAATAACGTATATCGTCGTAAGCTGATAGTTTATTGATTATACCGATAGTTGTTTCGTAACAAAATCGGTACGAACGAAGAATAAAAATATTTGAAGATAAATTGCCCCACAATCTTTTTTCTGCCACTCATAAGTAGTGGGGCAATTTATTTTTATTAGAAAAACAAACAATAAACCTATTTTCATTATGAATAGAAATATAATAGCAGTTTTGTGCTTACTGTCGACGTTACCTATGTCGTTACTTGCACAGCAGCAGTTCGATGGCATTGTAGGTACTCCCGGTTGCAAAGCGATACAATTTACCGACAGTCGTTTCCGCGATTGGGCAAAGACTTGCACCGTTACGCGGGGATTTTTTGATATTGCCAAACCTGACGACGGACGAGTATCGTTCGGTACGGAGGCTAATGCTATTGGTGCAGTTACAGATTCCGGTGCAATGGATTGTATAAGTCTCGGAGATGCAGGCGAAGCAATTCTTACTTTCAATTACCCGATAGTAGACGGCGAGGGTTTCGACTTTGCCGTATTCGAGAACTCTTTCAGCGATACTTTCCTCGAACTCGCTACGGTAGAGGTCAGCTCCGACGGAGTCAATTACTTTGGCTTCGTTACTACTTCGCTTACTCCGACCGACGTACAAGTCGATGGTTTCGGTTCTATCGATGCTACCAAAATCAACAACATAGCGGGTAAATACAAAGGTGGCTGGGGTACTCCTTTCGATATAGCAGAGATACCCGATACTCCGCTACTCGACAAAAACAATATCACTCACGTGAAGATAAGAGACGTTATCGGTACTATTATCGACTCTCTTGCTACTCGCGACTCGCACGGTAATATTATAAACGACCCATATCCTACGCCTTTCGCCTCGGGCGGATTCGACTTATCGGGAGTGGGGGTTATCAATAATGCATTGAGCCTATCGCTCGGAGAGCCTCAAATAAGGGCAGGCGTCTATCCGAATCCTTGTACCGACAGGCTGTTTGTAGCCTCGGCCGGCGGTTGCCGTATCGTTATTTATAATATCTACGGACAGAAATACGACGAACTCACTACTGCCGACGATACCGTTTCGTTCGATTTATCGACCTATCCCAGTGGTATGTATCTGGTCGAAATATCGGACGGTATGGCTCGTAAGACTATAAAAGTGATAAAACAGTAACCGAGTATAGATATGTGTAACAAGATAAGATTATCTGTCGCATCACTGCTCTTTCTGCTGGCACTTGTCTTAGCGTCGTGCCGCAAGACGCAACCATACATTCCACCCACACCGTTCGAGAATACGAAAGGCTTTTACCTCCTCAACCAAGGTAATATGGGGAGCAACAAGGCTTCGCTCGATTATTACGATTATTCTTCGGCGGTTTACAAGAGCAATGTATTTGTTAGTGCCAATCCCGACATCGGTTTTAAGCTTGGCGATGTAGGCAACGACCTACAAATATACGGCGGTCGGATGTATGCCGTCATCAATTGTTCGAATATGGTGGAGGTCATGGACAAGCAGACAGTAAAGCATATTGGTCGATTCACCGTGCCAAACTGCCGATATATCGTATTCGACGGCGGCAAGGCTTACGTCTCTTCGTATGCGGGACCCGTCGACCCGTCGCAATCGCAGCTCGGATATGTGGTGGAGATAGATACCGCCACCCTCAAAGAGACCCGACGTGTAACCGTCGGATACCAACCCGAGCAGATGCAGATAGTAGACGGCAAGCTATATGTAGCCAATTCGGGAGGGTACAATGCCCCTAATTACGATAAGACGGTGTCGGTAGTCGACTTGGCTTCTTTTACCGAAATAAAGAAGATAGAGGTAGGAATCAACCTTAATCTGATACAAAAAGACCGCAAGGGCAATCTTTACATATCGTCGCGAGGAAATTACACGGATATTTCGTCAAATATATACCGCCTCGATACACGTACGGAGCAGGTTACTTCTCTGGGGATAACGGCGAGTAGCTTTGTCGTTGCGGGCGATTCGCTTTTTGCAGTAGCTCTCGAATACCCCGAGAAAAAGACTACTTACATACTCTACGATATCGAAAAGAATGTGGTTCTCAGCAACCGATTTGTATCATCGGAGATAGCGACATCTATCAAAGTGCCATACCATATAGCCATCGACGAACGACGGCAGTATCTTTATATCTGCGATGCCAAAGACTATACGTCGCCCGGCGAGTTGTTTTGTTTCGACCGATATGGTGGTTTATTGTGGCGGCAGACGACGGGCGATATCCCGGCAGCTATCGCTTTCGTTCGATAGGCATTGAGAATAAGATTAATGTAAAAAAATTATTTAGTAATTTTGTTTGTTGGCAGAGACATATCGTTGGTCGATGTGTCTCTGTATTTTTGTTATTACCTTTTTGGAAAAACGTCCTATCTTTTTTGGAAAAACGTCCTATCTTTTTTGGTAAAACGTCCTATCGTTTTTACCGAAACGTCCTATCGTTTTTGGGAAAACGTCCTATCGTTTTTATCGAAACGTCCTATCGTTTTTGGTAAAAAGTCCGTACTTTTTTAGTAAAACATCCGTACTTTCTGGGCAAAAAGTCCGTACTTTTTTAGTGAAAAGTCCGTACTTTTTTTACCGATTTATTAGTTGTTTTACAAACGTCTGTATATTAATTTGTTAGAGATGCTATTTTCTTGGTAAAAAAACACCAGTATATTTACCCCAAAAACACTAGTGATATTTACCGTAAAGTCTATCGTAAGCGGAAATGAATACTATCGAAAATACCGCCTAAAAACCAATCGAGAGCCGAAGGTTTACCATGAAATTGGTAAGATAGTTTGGTACAGCCCACTGATATCCCGATGTATCCGATACCCAGTAAAAAGAGACTTCGTTTCTTATATTAAATAGATTCAGTAGGTCGAGATATATGTTTAGCGACTTGATATAGGTCTGTTTTCCCATAAGGCGGTCTCTACCTGCGATGAACTCACGCGAGGCACCTATATCGACTCTCCGATATGGCTTGGTACGGAATACCGCTTTGTATCGTTCCGAGCGAGGAGGACCGAACGGCAGACCATCTGCCCATACGAGTTTCAGGTTGATTTTATACTCTGGGTTGTTTGGAATATAGTCTTGGAAGAATAGCGAAATCCGATACCGTTGCTCGTTGGGGCGGGGGATATACGACGGATATACTTCGGTAAGATATGTATTGTCGTTGGTATATATCGGATAGTGGTCGCCACTCATATCGTTGCCTATCCGTACAATATCTTCTCGGCTCTTCATATATGAGAACGAAATCCACGAATCGACACCCGGTACAAACTCGCCAAAGAGTTTGAGGTCTACTCCGGCGGTATATGCCACAGCCTGATTCTCGCCTACATATCTGATACGTACGTTGTCGACAGAGTATGGGATAATTCTATCGGCGGGCTTGTAATAGAGCTCGGTAGTGAATTTAAACGGTCGATGCCATAGTTTGAAGTAGTAGTCGATACCTGCAAGTATATGAGCCGAGCGTTGCGCCCTGATATCTCTATTGAGATACAGATGTGTATTTCCTAAGCTATCGGTATAGGAGTGGCGAATTTCTTTATAGAAAAGCGATTGATAGTATATGCCTGCAGCGGCACGAAATAGCAGATTTCTATTGCGGCGAGGAGCAATACTTATGTTGATTCGTGGCGAAATGAGCCATTCTCGGTTGAAGTCCCAATAGTTGGCTCTGACTCCCACGTTTATCGTCGAGTGTGTGCCGAGAACAGACAGGCGGTAAGTCTGCTGAGCAAATGCTTGCAGACGCAGCGAATTGGTAGTATTCTTGGCTGTAAGGTTGTATATCATTCTGACCTCTTGCCCGTCGTGAGGTAAGGAGTATTGGCTCGAGTCGCGTCTTTCGTATTCGTGTATTTTATCGGATATTATCTCTTTACCTGCCGAGAGTCCCCATTCGACGTTGGTATTCCATAGTTTAGCCTCGCCCGTATGAGCAAGGTTTACGACTGTTGCCGATAGTCGATTTCGTGCGTGTTCGTGGAACGTACCGCTTCCTATGAGTTCGGTCTGCCGTTGCCCGTCGCTTTCCGTATGTACGTCGGAGAGCGAATAGATGCCTATAAGGTCGTAGTTTTCGGATTCGGAGGTATTGAAAGCCGATGCCGTGAGCTTTAACTCTACGCTATTGATGGGATTTGTTTTTAACGTGATAGCTCCGAAATATGTAGAAAACTTATCTCTTTCGTTGCCTCTGAAACCGACGTTAAACTCGCGTTGCATAGTAGCGGTACCGAACTGTACTCTACGCGATTTGGGAGCGAAATTGTATCTATTGTCGGATATATTGCCAAGAAACGATATAGACCATTTTTTCGATAAAGTATAATTGATAAACGTCTGATAGTCGATGAACGAATTACTGAAATCGCCTTTGGTATCGAGTCCTTTCAGTAGTGGCTCACCGTTTTTTAGTTTAAACTTATCGGAAAACAGATATTGATTGCTCTTGTATCTTATTCCGTGGCTCATAGTGAGTCTGCCTTTGTTGTAACCTACGTATGCAGATGTACCCATAAAACCGACAGATATGTTTCCTTCGAACTTATGGGGCTTTTTGTACTCGATATCGAGTACCGACGACATTTTATCGCCATACTTGGCGCTGAAACCGCCTGCCGAGAAATTGACTCGCCCCACCAAATCGGGATTGACGAAGCTTAAACCCTCTTGCTGCGACGAATGTATGAGTAGAGGACGATATATCTCTATGCCATTGACATACACCGAGTTTTCGTCGAAACTTCCGCCTCTGACCGAATACTGCGAACTTAGTTCGTTGGTCGAACTGACACCGATTTGCATCTTCACCAAACTCTCTATGCCTCCCGCTGCGTCGGGTGTGAGGTGCAGTACTTTGGTATCTATCTCATTCATATTGCCTTTGTTGTCGCTGACGGCACTGATACCCACGGTAGTAAGTACGGTAGTATCGCGGTCTAATATTACATTGATATTGATGGATTTGTCTATGTATTGAGGTAGTGTCTTGATAGTGTCTCTATATCCGAGCCCGAAATATATTAGGGTATCTTTTCCGGTCAGATTTACCGATATTTGATAGTATCCGTTGGTGTTGGTAGTGGTACCTTGCTCAGTACCTTTTATAGCCACGTTTATAGACTCTATACCATTGTTTTGCCTATCGACCACATAGCCTCGTATATATACATTTTGTGCATATAAGCAGGGTATTGATACCGATAAGATTATGTATGTCAGAAATCGTTTCACTATGGACTATCTTATGTTGTTTATGAGTTAGATTTTCTGTAGTTTGGAGTATTTGAGCAAGAGTGTCTTTTGCCCGTGGGTATCGAAGTCGACTCTCGCTTTGGAGTCGTTGCCATAGCCTATGATTTCCAGTATACTACCACTGCCGAATGTAGCGTGCATCACTCTATCGCCTGCCACAAAGCCAAATTTTGGTGCCTTGTCGTCGGGCATATCGATTTCTGATATGGGTATAAGTACTTTTGCTTCAGTAGTATATGTGGTAGTCTTTTGTTTCGAAAAAGAGGGAAAACGATATGAATTTTCGCTATCGAATGTGTCTATATTGCTGTCGTACTGGTTGAACGACGTCGGTACGTCGAGATAACGCTCGTCGATATCGTTAAGGAAACGACTTGGCATACAATATACTACACTTCCCCAACGGAATCTCGTCTTCGAATACGACAAGAAACATCGCTCTTTGGCGCGAGTGATAGCTACATATAGCAGACGCCGCTCTTCTTCTATCTCCGGCTCGGTATAACACATCGGCGAAGGGAAAAGATTTTCTTCGATACCGACTACAAATACATATCTGAATTCGAGCCCTTTAGCCGCATGTATCGTCATCAGTGTTACTTTGCTTTGTCCCTCTTCGTTGTCGGTATCTTGGTCGGTGAGTAGAGACACTTCCGACAGAAAATCGGCAAGCGACGGGTTTTCGTCGCCGAATGCTCGCTTTTGTTCGCAATATTGACGTATTGCGTTGAGTAGTTCGTTGATATTCTCGCGCTTGGATATGTTTTCGATATTGTTGTTCGAACTGTATTCTTCGAGTATACCGCTATCTTTTATTATTTTTTCGGCGGTCTGGTAAGCATCATTGTTTTTGTATGTGTCTGATAGAGCAGATATTATATCGCCAAATCGTTTTAGTTTATTTTTGGTTCCTGCATTGAAATCGTGTGGGAGATTGTCGATTTTTAATATGAAATCGAGTGGACTTATCTGTTGCTCTCGCGATGCAGTCATAAGTTTGTCGATAGTTTTCTCGCCTATTCCTCGAGACGGTACGTTGATGATACGTCGTAGACTTTCTACGTCGAGGTTGTTGATTACCAGCCTCATATATGCGAGTACGTCTTTTATCTCTTTGTGAGCGTAGAAGCTGAGACCGCCGAAAATCTTGTACGGTATATTGCTATTGCGCAGAGCATCTTCCAATACGCGACTTTGGGCGTTGGTACGGTAGAGTACTACCATTTCGGAGTAGGGAATACCGATGGCATCGGCTTTTTTTATCTCTTCGGTAACGACGTCGGCTTCGATTCGGTCTGTAAAACAGCTAAATACGGTGATAGGTTCGCCTTTTGGCAGGTTCGAATATACTTTTTTGGGTATCTGGAAACGATTTTTTTCTATCAGCGAATTTGCTGCATCTACTATATTTTGCGTAGAACGGTAGTTCTCTTCGAGTTTGAATATTTTACAGTCTTCGAAACTCTTCTGAAAGTGAATAATATTGTCGATATTAGCTCCCCGAAACGAATATATGCTCTGTGCATCGTCGCCTACGACGGCGATTCGGTGGTGTGCCTGCGCCAACATACTGATTATACGGTGCTGGGCTATGTTGGTGTCTTGGTATTCGTCTACCAAGACGAAGGCAAAACGGTTTTGGTATTTCTCTAAAATATCCTTGTTGTTTTTAAACAGGGTATAGGTGTGTAGCAATATATCGTCGAAGTCCATTGCATTGGCTTCGTGGCAACGAGTGCAGTAGGCATCGAATATATCGGCAAAATATTGTTTCCCCGAATGGAAATCGTCTTGTAGCCACTCTCTGTGGCTTTTGTAGTCGGCAGGCGTGATGAGATGGTTTTTCATAGACGAAATACGATTGTATACCCCCGAACTTGTGTATACTTTTTCGTCGAGTTTCATCTCTTTTATAATGTTCTTTATGAGCGACTTGCTGTCTTGAGTGTCGTATATGGTGAAGTCGGGCAAAAATCCGATATGGTCGATTTCGTATTGTAATATTCGTAAAAATATCGAGTGGAACGTGCCTGCCCAGAGATATTTTGCTATGCGGTCGCCTACAATCTGCTTTATACGCTCTTTCATCTCATTTGCCGCCTTGTTGGTGAAAGTAAGGGCTAAAATGGAATGTGCAGGTATACCGCTCTGTATGAGGTATGCTATCTTGTAGGTCAGGACACGAGTCTTGCCCGACCCTGCTCCGGCAACTATCACCGAAGGTCCGTCGCAGTAGGTTACTGCCGATAGCTGAGCCTCGTTGAGAAACTGACTTATATCTGTTTTATTGTCTACCATAAGCTACTATTTTATAAGCTACAAAGATATATCTTTCACTCAATACGGCAGGTCGGATCTAATATCGAAATCTTGCGGTAGCTCGTTGTATACCGATTCATTGCTGTCTCTTACCGTAGTATTCCTATTGGCTTTCGACGGCAGCAAAACGCTTCCTTTGCTTGCCGATTTGGCATTGAGTCGTTCGTATTCTTGCCGTGTATTCACGAAAGTGATATAGTCTTGAGCAAAGTACAGTTTTATATCGGCAGTAGCTCCATTTCTGTGTTTTGCCACTATTATCTGTGCTACGCCTCTGAGGTCTTCGTTCGTGTTTGGGTCTTCGAATATGCGGTAATACTCTGGGCGGTGTATGAAACATACCATATCGGCGTCTTGCTCGATAGCTCCCGATTCACGCAAGTCCGATAGTTGCGGCTTTTTTGCTTCGAGTTTATTGTCCATACTGCCTCCTCCACGCGATTCGACGTTACGATTGAGCTGCGATAGAGCGATAACAGGTATGCTGAGCTCTTTTGCCAGAGCCTTCAGCGAACGCGATATGATACTTACTTCGTTTTCGCGGTTCGAATACGACATTCCCGACACGTTCATAAGCTGCAGATAGTCGATTATGATGGCTTTTATACCGTGTTCGGCTACGAGTCTTCGAGCTTTTGTCCTTAGCTCCATTACCGATAGCGACGGAGTCTCGTCAATATAAATGGGCAGGTTGTCGATAACGGCGATACCTTCCATAAGCTCGTTGAACTCTTCTTTGTCGAGTTTACCGCTTTTGATTCTCTCGTTTGGTAGCTCCGATAGGTTGCTTATCAGACGGATTGCAAGTTGTACGCTCGACATTTCGAGAGTGAAAAAGGCAATCGGGTAGCCTTTGGCTGCCATATTTTTTGCCATTGTCAGCACGAATGCAGTCTTTCCCATTGCGGGACGAGCCGCAATGATGATAAGGTCAGACTCTTGCCAGCCCGAAGTCAGCTTATCGAGAGCAAAGAATCCGCTTTCGATACCGGGGATATCGTTTTTGTTTTGATATACTTTCGAAATACTCTCTATTGCCTTTGGAATCACTTCAGATATCGGCAGTACGTCTTTATTGTTTTTGGTATGTGCCAACTCGAATATTTTCCCTTCGGCCTCTTGGATTACTTCGTCTACATCTTTCGATAAGTCGAAAGCATCGGTTTGTATTTCGCTCGATATACGTATCATCTTTCGAGCGAGGTATCTTTGGTATATGGTATTTGCGTGTTCTTCGATATGAGCTGCCGTAGCTATTTTTTCCGTCAGCGCGGCTATGGCGTACACTCCGCCGATATCTTCGAGTGTATTGTCTTTTAGCAGCTGCTCTTTTACGGTCAACATATCTATCGGCTTGTTAGCTTCGGCTATAGCCTTTATGGCACTGAATATTTTCTGATGATTGACGTTATAAAAACATTCGTGGGTGTGCAATATATCGCTTATACGACTGTATGCTTCCGATTCTATCATCAGCGCTCCCAATACGGCTTCTTCTTCTTCGACCGCCTGTGGGGGGAGTTTGCCGAAATCGGGGAACTCGTCGTATTTTACCTGCTTCTTGCTGCGTCGTTGTTTGCTATCCATTTTAGTTGATAAACTTTTGATTATCTATTGATAAAAGCGTGTCTTAGAGAAAAAACAAAACATAGAATACTCCTATTTATGTTTTGAAAATCAATAAATAGAAACCGAGTATTCTACTGCAATTTCTTACGACAAAGGTACTGAAAAATTTCTTTTTCTTGATTGCTTTTCCACTTCGACTTGTCTCTGAAGTGTGTGTTTAATAATTGTCGAAAGATAGGTGTGTTTTTTATCGAAAGATAATTATGTCTCTTATCTATCTTTTAGATGATAATTGAGAAACATCATTATGAAAATCATACAGGGAATATACTTTTTGGGGCGTTTCCCCGATTAATTATTTATCCGAATAAATAGCTACAACATCAGATATCCATATAGAAGTAGTTTTGTTATAATCACTTTATTTTACGAAAAAAGTGCTGTTTTTTTCGCAACATAAAGTCTTTTATTTTGTTCTTTGTAGCCTTTTGAAAATGGATAAATCGTCTTCAATTTTTAACATTATTAAAAATAATAATTTCAAATACGTAAAATAAGCACGTTCATGTTTTTGTGTTTCATCTGGACTTGCTTGTGTGCCATGTAAATAACTATTTCTTAAATCCCAACCATTCGTAAACTCGCTCTTGTTCAACAAATAATTGAAATATGATTGTTCTGGTTTTGCGAATAAGGAATTATCAAAAAATATAATATTTTCTTCTTTCATTTTCATAACTTCCACTTGAAAGTTTATTGGATAATTATGGAATGAGGCATATTCGTTGTCGTATAAGTCTTTAAATATAAGTAGTCTTACGATATCTGTAACCTGAACTATATCGTTGCTGTCAACAAATATAAAACCTTTGTCTATCAAATATTGTAATTTTGGCTTCTGATATT
This sequence comes from Porphyromonadaceae bacterium, assembly GCA_905372135.1. Lineage (GTDB taxonomy): Bacteria > Bacteroidota > Bacteroidia > Bacteroidales > Paludibacteraceae > F0058. Next base: position 12,926 of record CAJPNS010000016.1, read on the forward strand.
TTTCATAATTACTGAATTTTACTTTCCCGAATTCATTTGCAAGTAAATCAAAGAATGTATGATAGTGTTTGTTCTTAAATGGCTCAATATATGCAAGATGAGTTTGGTCTGAAAAAAACAGATTTGAACAGCCAAGCATTTCTTTGTTGTCTTCGTTGAAATAGATGTATTTGTTATTGTTTAGGCTTGGTATATCTTTTATAGCAGATGGCGAAGATGAAATTTGCAAAAGTTCAAAATCAATAGCTTTATCTTCAACATAGAGTTTGTATTGCTTTAAAACAGATTCAAATTCGGGTGCTAATAATCTTACTTTTTCAAGATTAGAATGTGTAGCAGTTGGTATTGAGAAACGAGCGTTGCTTGCAAAATTGTATTTTTCTTGAAAGGCAGAGGTAAATACAAAGTGCAAAATACTTTCTAATGAAATACCTAATTCTGCAAGAATTTGGTTATATCCAAAAATTTGAGAGTAAGAAGTCATTTCCGATAAAGAAAATGCTATTCCTCCTATATATTCATTTTGAGAATGCATTCCTATTTTTGTCTCTAAAAGACCCATTTGGCTAACCTTACTTACAAGGTTAATTCTGTTGTAAGGATCAACATATTCAAATAAGTTTTTGAAATTTCTATACAGTGAATAAGGATCATTGTTTTTTCTTATGAAATCTAAACTGTACGAATAATTCATAATATGGTTTTCATCTATAGAGATACCCTTTATCGTAGTTGAATTTTCTTTAAAATCAACAGACACACCATAGCTAAATCCACTGTTATGCTGAAAAAACTTTTCATTTTCACTTTTGTATAAACGTTTCGCTTTTAGTCGTGTTTTGTCAGAAATATTAAAATCATTTCTCGTTTTTGCGTTTTGAATTAGCTTAAGATAGTTATAATTTACATCGTTAGAATCTAGATAAGTTGAGATAATAGTTTCCTTTTCTTCTACTGTTAAACTTTTGGGAAGTACTTTTTGTTTTTCCTCAAAATCGTTTTTCTCTTCATATATAGAAAGTAATATTTCGGCTGATAGCGAATAAGTCAATAGGAAATCTTTGATTTCATTATCATAGTGCTCAACTAATTTTTTATGAATTAAAATTTCGTGTATTAATTGAGGTTCGTTAGTGAGAATAGTTGTGAAGTTGTGTTTTGAAATCCTTTTAAATACACTTTGGTTATTTACTAATTCCCAGAATGAACTAATGTAATCATGTAAGGTCTTTCCATATAAATCTATAATATTGCTGTTGTTAATAGTAGCCATAAATTGTCCAACAATTTTGCAATATTCAGCAGCCTTTGCCTTAAATTTTGTAATATCGTTTTGTGACCAACTTTTTAAATATAAACCATTGTCAATATATTTTTTTAGATTATAAAGTTCTAAAACTTCGTTGATGTCAGAATAAGTTGATTTTGTATCAACTTGCAATATATGTTCCCCTTTTTGAAGATAGTATCCACCTGCCATATCTTCTTTTGAGAAAAATATCACTTTGTCTAAGTCTGTGTCGTGCATAGGTTTTGTTTATCTAAATTAGTGGCTCTCTTCGAGTATAATCACTTGACCGCCAAATCTTTCTTTTACCATCGAAATCATTTTATTTGCAAAAGGGCACGGATATCCCATCGGCGTACCTTTCTTGATACAAGATGCAAATGCAATAGCCTCGGCTCCTCGGTCGATGAGTAACTTGGCTTTGAGCAACGAACGTTTACCCGGACAGCCGCCACAGTTGGTAAAACCTATAAGTTCCGCATCGCCGTCGAGTTTCGCGAAAGCCCCGCTTTTGTTACGGATTGCTACAAAGTCGGCAGTACCGGGGCAATAGTCTTCTGTCTGCATACAACGGATAATTCCTACTTTCATTTTTTTACGCTTTAACTTGTTATGATATGTTCTTTCACCTTTTCGCCGACAGATACCATCGGTATACGGCAGCTATGCCGTCGTTGAGTGGGGTAGAGTGGTGCCAGCCGAGTTTGTGCAGTCGACCGACGTCGAGCAGTTTGCGTGGCGTGCCGTCGGGTTTAGAGGTGTCGTACTCTATCGCTCCGTCGAAACCGACTATCGCTTTTATGGTACGTGCCAGCTCGTCGATGGAACAATCTTCGCCCGTGCCGATATTGATATGTATCTCGTCGGAATAGTTCATCATAAGGAATACCAGAGCATCTGCCAAGTCGTCGACGTAGAGAAATTCTCTCATCGGTTTGCCTGTCCCCCAGAGTGTTACCTTCTCTGCTTGCGACTCTTTCGCTTCGTGGAATTTCCTTATCAGAGCGGGCAAGACGTGAGATGTATTGAGGTCGAAGTTGTCGTTGATACCGTACAGATTGGTAGGCATAGCAGAGATGAAGTCGCAGCCGTACTGACGGCGGTAGAACTTACACAGCTCGAGCCCCGATATTTTGGCAATGGCATACGCCTCGTTCGTCGGCTCCAAAGCCCCCGTGAGCAGATATTCTTCTTTTATCGGTTGCGGGCACATCTTGGGGTAAATACATGAACTGCCCAGAAACAGCAGCTTACGAACATTGTGTCTATATGCTGCGTTTACGATATTGAAAGCAATCATCATATTGTCGTATATAAACTCTGCGGGCGAGGTGTTGTTGGCTACGATGCCTCCTACTTTGGCGGCAGATAGAAAGACGTACTCGGGCTTCTGTGTGGCGAAGAAGTCTTCGACAGCCTGTTGGTTACGCAGATCGAGCTCTTTAGACGAACGCATCAGTATGTTGTCGAATCCCTTAGACTGGAGTGCCCTTACAATAGCCGACCCAACCAGTCCTCTGTGTCCGGCGACGTATATTTTCGAGTGTTGTTCCATATTTGTGTGTTTATTCTGTGATTTATTCTCTTTTTTTATTAGCAAAATATAACTATTCGGCAGTCAATCAGCGAATTGTGTTTCCTTAGTAGACAGACGAATTTTTCAATGAGTAAGACTTCAGTAAAACAATTAATATTCTAACATGAAATTTGGATTTGAGTTTTATCTATAGCTAATAACTGCCTATCCTTTTTCAGCAGCTAATCTATAGAATTCTTTTATTTTTTCATACTCTTGTTTTATATAATCAAAAACTTCTTGAGCATCTACTTCATCATTTTCTAATAAAGGAAAAGCATCTGAACACTCCATACTATCAACATTAAAATTTTCTCTCAAGTATTTATCTGTTATATTGGCTAATTTAGTACTGAGTTTTGATACTTCATTAGGAGTAAGGTATGCATAATACCAACCAGAATAATCTCCGTCTAAATCTTCTCCTAAAAGCACTCCACTACTGAAAATTTTACAAATAATATTATCTTCAACCATATATGGATGGGGGCTATAACCAATTACAAAACGCTCTATATCTCTCCATTCGTTAGTGTAAATATAGGAATATTTTTCTTTCGAATAGTCTTCTTTCCAATCCTTAAATATATAAGGGTCTCTCCGCATTGCTTCAAAATCATCTTTGGGTATGCTAACTAAATTTATGTAATCACTCATGGTAGGTATTTAATATTAGTGTGGGGCAAAGGTAGTGAAAAATTGTCAATTTGCCAATGAGTAAATTGAAAAATCCCCGTGCAGTAACTCTACCGTACGGGGATTTTTATTGGCTAATTTTCTAATCTGCTAATCTGCAAATCACATTCTTATCACCAAACTTCTCAGCGAGCCATTGTTGCAACTTTTGTCGATCCACTTCTTTGGCGACGACTTTGCCCTTAATGGTCTCTTTTTTAGGAGTGTATAGCATCACCGTAGTGAGAGAAGTGTTGTCTTTTTCCGAAAAATCCGTCAGTTTTCCAAAATAGAAACTCTCAATATTAGGGAACAATACTTCTATTTCTTTGGCAAAAGTAGGGTCGGTATATTTGTATTGCGCCAACTCTTCTTTTAGTTGATTTATCTTCAAGTCTTTATTAGAGATAGATGCCTTGTTTTTGTTGATTTCCGATAGCATCTTTTGGTCAATATCCGACTCTTTTTGCCTAATGATGAGTTCGGTGTTCGGTAATTTGAAGTTTTTGAGGTTGCTTTGTAGTGTTTTTATCTCCTCGTCGGTAAATTTCTTGTTCAAAAAAGCTAATTCAATGGTTTTAGGCGAGGCATGGTAGCGTATTTTCTTGTAAATAATGGTATAATCCTTGTTTTCAAACTCGGCAGTGATATAATGGGCTACATTCTGGTGAAATTCCTTCTCTTTCAGAAGGTTATATGCCAAATACAAACTGGGAGTAACAATGATGATAATCAATGTAGTGATAACAATGCGCAAACGCTTGTTGAGCACCTCGTTGCCCGTATTTTTAGGAGTGTATTTTAGGTATTTGATGATGAGAAAGGTAGCAATCCCAATGAAGAAACAGTTGATGCTATATAGGTAGAAAGCTCCTAAAAAATAACTAATATTGCCCGTAGCTAAGCCAAATCCAGCTGTACAAAGCGGTGGCATCAAAGCAGTAGCGATTGCCACACCTGGTATAGGGTTCCCTCTGTCTTGACGGGTGAGGGAGATAGCTCCTACCAACCCACCCACAAAGGCGATAAGCACATCGTAAATGGTAGGCGAAGTACGCGCCAAAAGCTCTGACTGTACGTCTTTAAACGGACTGATATAGAAGTAGATAAACGATACTATAAGACTCACCACAGTAGCGATGAGCAGACTTTGTCCGGTTTTCTTCAGTAGGTCGAAATCGTAAGTCGCCAGCGCAAATCCTGCTCCCACGATAGGTCCCATCAAAGGAGAAATAAGCATCGCCCCTATGATTACAGCAGTAGAGTTCACGTTTAACCCGATAGAAGCAATGAGGATAGCACAAGCCAAAATCCACATATTAGCGCCACGGAAAGAGATATTACTAAGGATATTTTCGATTACTTTTTCTTTTTTCTCTTCCCCTTGATGTAAATTAAAAAGTCTTTTTAAAAAAGTCATAATGTTGAATGTTTGGATGTCGGTTTTTTTGATGTGCGGGGCAAAGGTAGTGATAAATTGTCGATTTGCCAATGAGTAAATAAAAAATTCCCGTGCAGTAACTCTACCACACGGAGATTTTTAGTTATTTCCTGTCGTGCTACGACCTAATTAGCTAATTATTTTCTTAGAAAGAAGAAGCGTTTAATAATTTCTATATGAGGTGTGCTTTGATGGCAAAGATGAAATGATTGCTACACAAAAGTCGGTTGTTTTTGCTTTTTTCTTTATCTTTGTGCTTTAAAAACCTTTCTGATATGTCAAAGAACAAAAAGATAAATGTACAAGGTAACGAGATAACCATCATAGAAAACAAAGGAAAGGAGTATATCTCTCTTACCGATATGCTAAAAGCTAAAGATGGTGATTTTTTTATATCTGATTGGTTGCGCAACAGAAACACAGTAGAATACCTTGGTATTTGGGAAAGTGTATATAATCCCGATTTTAATTATGGCGAATTCGCCATAATTAAAAGTCAAGCGGGACTCAATAGCTATAAAATCAGTGTAAAAGAATGGGTTGAAAAGACGAATGCTATAGGACTAAAAGCTACAACAGGTAGGTATGGTGGAACTTACGCTCACCCCGATATAGCTTTTGAATTTGGTATGTGGATTAGCCCACAGTTTAAGATATTTCTTATTAAAGAATTTCAACGTCTTAAAGAAGAAGAAAACAATCGCTTAAAGCTCGAATGGAACTTGCAACGCACACTTGCCAAAGTTAATTATCATATTCATACCGATGCCATCAAAGAAAATTTAATTCCCAAAGAAGTTACTCAAAAACAGATGCAATACATATATGCCGATGAGGCTGATCTATTGAATATCGCCCTATTTGGTATCACGGCTAAAGAATGGCGAGATACACACCCCGATAAAGAAGGAAATATCCGCGATGAGGCAACATTAGAACAATTGGTTGTGCTGAGCAATTTGGAAAGTATCAACGCTTTGCTTATTAGGCAAGGTCTCCCTCAAGCCGACCGTTTGGTCGAACTCAACAAAACTGCTATTACCCAAATGAAAACTTTGGTAGCACACCAAGTAAAGCTCACTCGTTAGAGAATAAAAATCCCCATGCGGTATATGTGCCAAACGTGGATTTTATTGATAAATCGACAAATCAGTACTCTTATTTAGGAACGAACCCGAGTGAATTTTATCGATAACAGACGAATAGGTAAATTCGTCAAATAGTCTTTTTTGAACTCTGTATTCTCCGCAAATGTTATGCTAATTACATTAAAAGGACTTGTAATCAGGCGTGTACCGCTATAGGATAATGGTATATTCGCTATATTATTCTTACCCAATATGGTGGTAACAAATGACTTACAAAGAATAATTCTTTCGTGAAGTTATCTCGAATCTTTTCATATTGTTGTTGCTAAAATATTAATTCTTCGACAATTAACGCATCTTCTCCACATATTCCAAATCGTAGCGTACCATCTTCTTTATCAGTTCGTCGAACGATGTTTTGGTCGGGTTCCAGCCGAGTAGGGTTTTGGCTTTCGTCGGGTCGCCGAGCAGCTGCTCTACCTCTGCCGGGCGGAAGTATTTGGGGTCTACCTCCACCAATACTTTGCCTGTGGCGACATCTATGCCTTTTTCGTCGATGCCCTTACCCTCCCAACGGATATTGATACCTGCCTCGGCAAAGGCTTTGGAAACAAACTCACGTACACTGTGCATCTCGCCTGTGGCTATAACGAAGTCTTCGGGTGTCGGGTGCTGCAACATCAGCCACATACACTCCACATAGTCTTTGGCATACCCCCAGTCGCGAAGAGCATCGAGATTGCCCAGATACAGACGCTCCTGATAGCCGCGTGCTATGCGTGCTGCGGCAAGCGTTATCTTACGGGTAACGAACGTTTCGCCCCGCCGCTCACTCTCGTGGTTGAAGAGTATGCCGTTGACGCAGAACATACCGTACGACTCGCGGTAGTTTTTGGTAATCCAGAAACCGTACTGCTTTGCCACACCGTATGGCGAGCGGGGATAGAACGGCGTTGTCTCTTTCTGTGGCACTTCCTGTACAAGCCCGAAGAGTTCGGAGGTCGATGCCTGATAGATACGCACGCGTTTCTCCATACCAAGTATACGCACCGCTTCGAGCAACCTCAGCGTGCCTACGGCGTCGGTCTCGGCAGTGTATTCGGGTACGTCGAAACTTACCTTTACGTGGCTCTGTGCCGCCAAATTGTATATCTCGTCGGGCTGTACTATCTGTATGATACGCAGTAGCGAACTCGAATCGGTCATATCGCCGTAGTGTAGGTTGATGAGGCGTTGTTGCTTCATATCGCGTACCCATTCTTCGAAATAGAGATGTTCGATACGACCTGTGTTGAACGACGATGTGCGGCGTAGTATGCCGTGTACTTGGTAACCTTTCTCGAGCAGAAACTCGGCAAGATAAGAGCCGTCCTGTCCTGTAATACCTGTAATTAATGCTGTCTTAGCCATTTGTTGTTTATTGTTAAGAATAAATGCAAAGGTACAAAAAATCTCACAACGGGTGTCGGAAAAATTATACCTTTGTATTCACAAAAAGACAATATTCAGATATATGACCAAACCCGATTATATTTTCGAAACCTCGTGGGAGGTGTGCAATAAGGTAGGAGGCATATACACGGTGCTTTCGTCGCGTGCCGCTACGATGGCACAGCATTTCGGTGACAACGTATTATTCGTAGGTCCCTGCCTCGACTCCGCCACCCCGCAAGACTTCACACAGACCGACGAATTAGCCGATTTTGCTCATTATATAAAGCAGACAAAAGGTCTGGACATAAAGACGGGCAGGTGGGACGTTCCCGGCAAGCCCAAGGCAGTGTTGGTGGATTTTCGACCGCTGTATGCTGAGAAAAATCGTATCTACGGCGACTTCTGGGCAAGGTTCGGTGTGGAGTCGCACAATGCTTACGGCGATTACGACGAGGCTTCGATGTTCGGCTACGCCGCAGGTGCGGTAATCGATGCCTTTGCACGATTCTACGATATTACAGACAGGCGACTCATTGCCCACTTCGACGAGTGGATGACGGCATTCGGATTGTTTTATGTCAAGACATTTTGCCCTCGGATAAAAACGGTTTTCACCACACACGCCACTACCATAGGGCGGAGTATTGCAGGCAACGGCAAACCGTTATACGATTACCTGACCGCATACGACGGCAACCAAATGGCAAGAGAACTCAACGTCGAGGCAAAACACTCTGCCGAACGCACGGCGGCACACACGGCAGACTGTTTTACGACAGTAAGCGAAATAACGGCAAAGGAGTGCGAATATCTGCTCGAAAAGAAGCCCGATACGATAACTCCCAACGGTTTCGAAAACAGTTTCGTACCGCAGGGTGACGAGTACGCACGTAAGAGGCGGAGTGCCCGCCTGCTACTCGAAGAGTTGGCTGAGAAGACTCTCGGGTACACTCTCGACCAAGAACATTTGTTCGTAGGCATATCGGGGCGTTACGAATACAAAAATAAAGGGATAGACGTCTTCGTAGACGTTATGAGCCGTCTTAACGGCGACAGCCGTACCGCACAGCCGATAGTGGCGTTCGTCATAGTACCGGCGTGGGTCAGAGAGGGTTGTTACAGCAACTCCAAGTTTGCTACCTCGGCTATCGTTAACGAAGAGAGCGACCTGACATTGAATTATATCAGGCAAAGAGACTTCGGCAATACACCCGACAGCCGCGTGAAGATAATATTCGTCCCCACCTATCTCAACGGCAACGACGGCACACTGAACGTACCGTACTACGACATACTCATCGGTCTCGACCTGACGCTATTCCCCTCGTATTACGAGCCGTGGGGGTACACTCCGATGGAGAGTGCCGCTTTCGGTATACCTACCGTTACCACTTCGCTGGCGGGGTTCGGGCAGTGGGTATCGCCCGTACAGGTAGGTATCGATAATGGTGTAGCCGTAATAACCCGTAACGACGGCAACTACTTCGATGTGGTGTGTGATATTGCAGACGAGGTAATTCATTTTGTCAAGCTAAATGGCAAAGCACAAAAAACGATAGCAGACAAGGCTCGAACCATCGCCGACAAAGCCCTGTGGCAAGAGTTCTTCGACTACTACCTCGAAGCATACGATAAGGCTCTGACGTCGTATCAATGATTGTAGCAGGGGATTGTAGCATATCAATCGACACCTGTCGATA
>CAJPNS010000017.1 GCA_905372135.1 Porphyromonadaceae bacterium
CCCTTTATCTACAAACCGCTCGAAACAAATACATATACGGCTATGTATCCTTTCTTCAAAGACTTCGGATATTGGGGTGTCGGCGTGTTTGCTCTGCTCTACGGACTATTTTTCGGCTGGATATTCCGCTGTGCTCAGCAAGGTTCGCCGATGTTTATCATACTCAATGCGATTATTATCCCCATCGTCGTAATGCAGTACGTAGGCGATGTCTTTATCACGAATCTATCGGGATATATCAAGCAGATAATACTCTTGGCTTTACCTTTCGTTTTCTCTTTCAGTCGAAAACTTTCGTCTCCGCCCTCGCAGTAGCTTGCTTGGTCGGTAGAGCCTCGCGACAGGTTGCTATTCGGAAAATAATTACTACCTTTGTCGGACAGAAATAAAACATATAAAACAACACTATAAACATGATTAAAGTAGGTATAAATGGTTTTGGAAGAATCGGAAGAATGGTATTCCGTGCTATCGTAGAGAATTTCTCTAAAGATGTTCAGGTGGTTGGTATCAACGACTTGTTGGAGCCGGCATATTTGGCTTATATGCTCAAATACGACTCCGTACACGGTCGCTTCAATCACGATGTGAAAGTGGAAGGCAACTTCCTTATCGTCAATGGCAATCGTATCCGCCTTACGGCAGAACGCGAGCCCTCTAACCTCAAATGGAACGAAGTGGGTGCCGAGGTTGTAATCGAATCGACAGGTCTGTTCCTTACAGACGAAAAGTCGCGTCAGCACATCGCTGCAGGAGCTAAAAAGGTGATAATGTCGGCTCCGTCGAAAGACGACACTCCGATGTTCGTTTTCGGTGTCAACCACGAAAAATACGCAGGACAAGACATCATCTCGAATGCTTCGTGTACTACAAACTGCTTGGCTCCTCTGGCAAAGATTATCGACGAAAATTTCGGTATCGTAAAAGGCTTGATGACAACAGTGCACGCTGCTACGGCAACTCAGAAAACGGTCGACGGACCGTCGCAAAAAGACTGGCGCGGCGGACGCGGTATATTGGAAAACATTATACCTTCGTCTACCGGTGCTGCCAAGGCTGTGGGTAAAGTATTGCCACACCTCAACGGCAAACTGACAGGTATGTCGTTCCGCGTACCGACATCGGACGTGTCGGTGGTAGACCTCACCGTAGTATTGGAAAAATCGGCTACTATGGAGCAGATAAACGCCGTAGTGAAAAAAGCATCGGAAACTAACCTCAAAGGTATACTCGGCTACACAGAAGATGCCGTTGTATCTACCGATTTCAGAGGCTGCTCGCTTACCTCCATCTACGACGCCACTGCCGGTATCGGTCTCGATGGCAACTTCGTAAAACTCGTATCGTGGTACGACAACGAATGGGGATATTCGAACAAAGTAGTCGAAATGATTAAGGTGATTTCGAAGTAAACGAAGTAATATGTGTCTTTACATAAGAAGTAGGCTATCCGACATATTTCGGGTAGCCTATTTTGATATATTGCTGTCCGATTAAATGATTACTTTGGGGTATTGTTTGATTCTGTTTTGGGCGGAACAAGCAAGAATTAAACGAAAGGGGCTGAACTTCTACAAAGAAATCAGCCCTGTTTGTTTATCTAAAATCCAAAAACTTTATCGGACAGCAATAATACCTTTTCTTCGAAACCTATATACCTTTTCTCCGAAACCTATATACCTTTCTCTCAAAACCTATATACCTTTTCTCCGAAACCTATATACCTTTTCTTCGAAACCTATATACCTTTCTCTCGAAACCTATATACCTTTTCTCCGAAAACTATTTAGCAATCTCCCGAAAACTATTTAGCAATCTCTCGAAAACGATTATTACTATCCGATTTTGATTAAGGAGGGGCTTGGATATCAAAAAACAGATACTTGACTATTGATTATAAACCGTCAAGCACCTGCTTATTGACTTTATGCAGTTTTTATCGGACAGCAATAATTTTGATAAATACAGTCGTATTTTATCTGTTGTGAGGTCTCCGCAAGGTGTCGGGAAGCATCCGCAAGGTGTCGGGAATCAAAATTTATCATTAACTTTGCAGCCAATTGTTCGTATGTAGTAAATAATCGTTATGTTTATGCAAAAGATTACTTTGTTGCTCGTAATGCTCTCACTGAGTCTCGCTGTTCGTACTCAAGAACTCAAATGTACTGTTACCGTAAGGCATCAGCAGGTGCAGGGAACGAATACAAACGTATTTGAGGCTCTGAAAAAATCGTCGGAAGACCTCCTCAATACTACTCGCTGGACTAACCTTACATATAAACCCGAAGAGCGTATCGAATGCTCGATGAGTATCGTGGTAAAGAGCTACGAAAACGGCATAATGGACTGCGAACTTCTGGTGCAGGCGCGTCGTCCCGTGTGGGGAAGCAATTATAATACTACGATTCTCAATTTCCGCGACCCAAGCGTCAAATTCGCTTATCAAGATTTCGACGCACTTATCGTCAATCAGTCGTTCGATAAGAATCTGGTGGCAATACTCGCATATTACTCTTATGTAATAATCGGTTATAGCCTCGATTCGTTTCAGAAGCTCGGAGGCAACGACGCTTTTTCGCAAGCCGAAAATATTGTAAATATCTCGCAGAGTCGTTCGGAACCCGAGAGTGCGGGTTGGAGGGCATTCGATAAGAATGGTAAGCGTTATGAGCTGATAAACAACCTGCTCGACGAGCGTTTCGGCAAGTTTCGCCAATATTTTTACGATTATCACCGACTCGGACTCGATATGATGTCGTCTAACGTCGACAACGGGCGTGCCAAGATAGCCGAGGGGCTTACGACGCTAGAAGAGATCAACCGCCTGCAGCCGCAAGCCCAAGCCATCATTTCGTTTATCGATGCCAAAAAGGAGGAGATTGTAAGCCTTTTCGCCAAACACGGCACAGACGAAGAGCGAAACCGAGTATACAACATAATGACTACCGTAAATCCGTCGGCATCTACCGTCTACGAAAAAATTAAAGAGAAATAAACATTCAATCGTATGCTTCGCAATCTTACTATCGACAATTACGCTCTCATCGACCGCCTCGATATCGATTTCGACGACGGTCTGTCGGTCATTACCGGAGAGACGGGTGCGGGTAAATCGATTATTCTGGGAGCTCTTTCGCTTGTCTTGGGTAGCCGTGCCGATTCGAAGGTAGCCCTCGATGCTTCGAGTAAGTGTGTCGTAGAGGCGACGTTCGATGTAGAGCCTTATAGACTCGAAGCACTGTTCGACGAACTCGATGTCGACTATTCTGCGTCGACAATCGTACGCCGCGAGATATTGCCCAATGGTAAATCGCGTGCCTTTGTAAACGATACCCCCGTCGGTCTGCAACAATTGCGCACCCTTACATCGCGGCTTATCGATATCCACTCGCAGCACGAAAACCTTATGCTTTCGAACACCGACTTCCAGCTCGATATTGTCGATACTTTAGCCGATACTGCCGACGATTTACACAAATATACCGACCTTTTCAATCGATACCGCGATACTCGGCAACAGTTGCGTAGTCTCCGAGACGAATCGGATAAATTTCTTGCCGAAAAAGACTATATAGAGCATCAACTCTCCGAACTCGTAGCTGCTAACCTCGTCGATGGCGAACAGCAGTCGCTCGAAGAAGAGCAAAACCTCATAAACCACTCTCAAGAGGTTATCGAAACACTATCTGCCATCATGGCTTCGCTCGACGGCGAAGAGAGTGGGGTATTGTCGCTCCTGAGATCGGCTTCGACACACATCGGCCGACTCGAAAAGTATATCAATCGAGCTTCGGAGTTTGCCGACCGAATCAATTCCTCGTTCGTAGAGTTAAAAGATATCGCTTCCGAGCTGTCGGCTATCATCGAATCTACAGAGTTTTCCGAAGAACGAAAACATTTCATCGACGACCGTCTGAACCTTATCTACTCTCTGCAACAAAAGCATAGAGTCTCGTCCGTAACCCATCTGCTCGACATTCAAGACGACTTTGCACGTCGTCTCGACCTCATCGAGAATTTCGACGACCGAATATCTTCGCTCCAAACACAAATCGACGAACTCGAGAAGCAACTTGCCGCCGCAGCCGAGCGCCTCTCGCAACGTCGCAGGGCAGTCGGTAGCCTTATCGAGGAGAAGACCGAGGCAATGCTACACGAATTGGGTATGCCTAACGGACGTTTCGAGGTGTCGTTCTCTGCTACAGACGATTTTACCTCGAGAGGTAGAGATAAGATAGAGTTTCTTTTCTCTGCAAACAAAAATCGTAGTCCGCAACCCGTAGCCGAGATAGCATCGGGAGGCGAAATATCGCGTCTGATGCTCGTAATAAAATCTCTGGTGGCAGCCTCACAAGCTCTACCTACAATCATTTTCGACGAAATCGATACGGGTATATCGGGCGAGATAGCTCGTAAGATGGGCGAGATAATGCAAACAATGTCGGCATCTATGCAGGTAGTAGCTATCACACACCTACCGCAAATAGCCTCCAAAGGAAAAACTCATTACAAAGTATTCAAAGACGAATCGGGCGAAACGACGCAGACACGCATCGCTTGCCTTACGGCAGACGAACGAATAGTAGAAATAGCCGAAATGATTGCGGGTAAAAATCCGTCTCGCTCGGCACTCGACAGTGCCAGAGAGCTACTCGAGTACAGATAGTAAGTAATATAGATGATGTATCAAGCAAAAATAGACAAAGAGATAGTAAAAGACCTGCCGATAGCACAAACAGACTGCCAGATAGAGCTTATCGACTCGCCCGACGAAGTAGACAAAGCCGTAAAATACCTCCTACGCTCCAAAGTAGTAGGTTTCGACACAGAGAGTAAACCGTCGTTTACCAAAGGTAAATCAAATAAAATAGCCCTAATGCAAATATCGACGCAGAAACGCTGTTTTTTGTTTCGCCTCCAGATGATAGGTAAAAATCAACGCCTAAAAGAGTTTCTCGAAAACGAAAATATCAAAAAGATAGGAGTAGCCATACATGGCGACCTCCGAAATCTAAGAGTGTGGTCGAAATTCGAACCCAAGAATTTCGTCGACTTGCAGAATATCGTAGGCGATTATGGTATCGAAGAGCTCGGACTGCAAAAGATATACGCTATCATCTTCGGTAAAAAGATTTCGAAGAGCCAGCAGCTATCGAACTGGGAGGCAAAGATACTCAACCGCGCACAGCAAGTATATGCAGCTACCGACGCTTGGGCTTGCCGACAAATATATCTGAAACTAACCAAAAACAAAACTGTAATAAATGATAAAGATTGAACACGTAAAGACGATATCGTTCGTCGTCGTGGCTTTGGCTACGGTTTTTACAAGCCCTGCCGTGGGGCTTCTGGCAGGTATTGTCTTCGCTATCGTATTTGGCAATCCGCTGCCTAAGATGTCGAAGAAAATATCGAAAAACCTTCTGCATATATCGGTCGTCGGTCTCGGTTTCGGTATGAATATTCACGAAGCTTTGCAATCGGGCAAAGACGGTATGTTGTTTACAATTGTATCCGTATCGTTGGTGATGATATTGGGATGGTTTCTCGGTAAGTGGGTGAAGCTGCCGAAGACCTCTACGTACCTTATATCTGCCGGTACTGCGATATGTGGCGGGAGTGCCATTGCTGCCGTTGCTCCGATAACTAAATCGAACGATAGCGAGATATCTATCTCCATAGCTACTATATTTATATTGAATGCTTTGGCACTGTTAATATTCCCGCCCATAGGGAAGATACTCGGTCTGAGCGATACGCAATTTGGTACTTGGGCAGCTATAGCGATACACGACACAAGCTCCGTAGTAGGTGCGGGAGAGATATACAGCTCTTACTCAGGCCATACCAATCTTGCACTGCAGACGGCAACTACCGTGAAACTCACGCGGGCTCTGTGGATAATTCCGCTTACTTTCGTTACGATGTTTATATTCAAAGACAAAAGTTCGAAGATAAAACTACCTTGGTTCATCTTGTTTTTCGTATTGGCTATGCTGGCAAATACCTATCTGTCGATACCTGCCGAGATATCGAAAGCAGTGGTATTCGTTGCCAAAAAGTCGCTTACGGTAACGCTATTTTTTATCGGCTCTTGCTTGTCGATAGATGCGGTGAAGACAGTAGGTATCAAGCCTATAATATTGGGTGTATTGCTTTGGATTTTTATCGGGCTTACGTCGCTTTTTGTAATCATATAGAGAGTAGAGCCTTCGGATACTCGCAGTTTGTTCAATATGTAAGAGTTTAGTACCTTTGCGGAGTCATTTTTTTTGTCGACTATAAATGGAAAAAGCCTTATTGGTAGGTATCATCACCCCACAACAACCGGAAAATAAAGCAAAAGAATATTTGCAGGAGCTTGCTTTTCTAAGTGAAACGGCAGGAGCCGTACCCTTACGGCGTTTTCTCCAACATCTGCCGTATCCCAATCCTCGTACATTTGTGGGCGAAGGCAAACTCGCTCAGATAAAGCAATATATAGCAGAAAACGAAGATGTAGGTCTGGTTATTTTCGACGACGAACTCTCGCCGCTCCAGCTTCGTAACATCGAAAACGAGCTGAAAGTGAAGGTACTCGACCGTACGAATCTTATCCTCGATATTTTTGCACAGAGAGCACAGACAGCCCACGCCAAGACACAAGTGGAATTGGCTCAGTGTCAATATATGTTGCCTCGCCTTACGCGACTTTGGACTCACCTCGAGCGTCAGCGCGGAGGTATCGGTATGAGAGGACCCGGCGAAACACAGATAGAGACCGACAGACGAATATTGCTATCAAAGATATCGCTTCTAAAAGAGAAACTTCGCAAAATAGATCAACAGAAATCCATACAACGCAAAAATCGTGAAAATATGGTGCGTGTGGCTCTTGTGGGTTACACGAATGCCGGTAAATCGACCATTATGAATTTGATATCGAAAGCGAATGTTTTTGCCGAAAACAAACTATTTGCCACACTCGACACCACTGTGCGTAAAGTCATTGTCGACAATCTGCCGTTTTTGCTATCTGATACTGTCGGCTTTATCCGCAAACTGCCTCATCACCTTATAGAATCGTTCAAGTCGACACTCGACGAACTCGACGAAGCCGACATACTTGTACACGTTTGCGATATCTCGCATCCTAACTTCGAGGAGCAGTATACGGTTGTAAACGAGACTATTAAGTCGATAGTAAAGGACGAAAAGCCTACATTGGTGCTTTTCAATAAGATAGACAATTACTCTTTTGTCGAAAAAGACGAAGCGGATCTCTCTGAGCGTTTGGCAGAAAATATATCTCTCGACGAACTCGAAAAGACATATATGGCGAGGCTTTCGGGCAATTGCCTATTTATTTCGGCAAAGGAAAAAACAAATATAGATAATTTTAAACTAATACTTTACAGTAAAGTCAAAGAGGTCTATTCGCAAAAATACCCTTATAGCAACTTCATTTTTGACAAATACGACGACCTACAATAATATGCCTTTGTGCCTGTATTACACCGATATACGCAATAGATTTTCGAATCTGTACCATACGAAGCCGATAAGATTATTTTTCACCATAATCGTATCGTTGCTTACGGCAAATATATCGATAGCTCAGCCGATAAAGCAAGTACCTGACCCTACACTTCTTAGGCAAGAAACGACGTTGAGGCAGCCGCCACAAAGCAAGAAAAACGCACAAACAAACACATCTATCCCAAACCGTCAGCCTTCTGATCGCCCGACCGATACCCGCAAGAGTACGAGCAAGCCTACAAAGAATATCTCTTATATCAATATCGAAAACGCCGACAGCTGGAGCTACAATCAAGAATTGAATGCAGATGCTCAAGTACTTGTGGGTAATGTTACATTCTCTCACGAGGGAGTGTTTCTCTACTGCGATAGTGCCTATTTCTACGAGAAGAGCAATTCGTTCGATGCCTACGGGAATGTGCTTATCAGGCAAGGCGATACTCTCTTCGTCTATGCCGACGAGCTATATTACAGCGGTAATACCAAACTTGCCCGACTCCGATACAACGTATTGATGGACAATCTCACGGCTACTCTAAGGACAGATTCGCTCAATTACGACAGAGTAAAAAATGTGGGCTATTACTTCGACGGAGGTGTCATTCAAGATTCGCTCAATGTATTGTCGAGCCAGACAGGGCACTACTATCCGTCGGACAATATCGCTATCTTTCGCAACAAGGTGCAGCTCGTAAACGATAGATTCATAATGAATTCAGACACTCTAAGATACAATACCAAGTCTAAGATAGTACATATAATAGGTCCGACCAATATCGTGTACGAAAAGAAAACTAACATATACTCCGAATATGGATGGTACAATACACAAAACGAACAGTCGAAACTACTTTTGAACTCATATATAGTGCACCAAGACGGCAAGCGTTTGGAGGGCGATACTATTTTTTACGATAAAAAAAACGGTAAAGGCGAATGTTTTGGAAATGTTCATCTTATCGATACAAAAAACAAGGTGTCGCTAAACGGCAATTATGGCTACTATATAGAAAAGGGGCAACGTGGTGTTGTGACCGATTCGGCCGTTATGGTCGAGTATTCATCACAAGATACGCTGTTTTTGCACGCCGATACGATACGTACGTTTGCCAAAAGAGTCGAAATAGATACCATAGACTCTCTGCGAACGTTCAAAGATAGCGTATACAATGTTTTCGACGGCTTTTACAACGTGCGTTTTTTTCGTAGCAATATGCAAGGTGTCTGCGACTCAATGAATTTCGATACCAGAGACTCGATTCTTGTACTTATGAATACTCCTATCTTATGGGCAGACTACCGACAGATATCGGGCGATACGATAAAGGTTTTTCAGAAAAACGAGAAGGTAGACCATATCGTGGCTACAGGTAAAGCTTTCGTTACCGATTCGGTAGAGAATAAGTACTTCAATCAGCTGTCGGGCAAACAGATAGTGGCTGTCGTCCGCAACGATTCGTTGCGGCGTATAGACGTGCTCGGCAATGCACAGAGCATATATTTCGTAGTCGATAGCAAAGACAGCACTCTTATAGGAATGGCTTCTACCGAGAGTTCGTTGATGAATATATATTTAACTAAAAAAAATAGCCTCGACCGCATAGTAGTGAAGCCCAAACCGACTGCAGTAGTAGACCCTATCGACAAAATCGATACAAGTAAGATTTATCTTGCAAACTACTCTTGGCATATAAAGCTACGCCCTACTTCGAAGAGAGATATTTTCCGAAAAACCAAAGACTATATCGTATCTAAAGACAAGAAGCGAGACAAAAAGGGCAAAAAAGACCGCGATGATACGACGCAGGCTACTACGTCGACTACTAAGGTACGCCCTTCGGGCTTCGACAACCCCGATATGGGCGAGCCGTCGGCTAAAAAGACCAAGAAAAAGAGCAACAAAAGGAAGAAACGATAAACTATATTTATTATCACTATGCCAATAAAAGCAAGCATATACTGTTCGTCGAGCGATACGATAGACGAAAAATATTTCGAAGAAGCAGCCAAGTGCGGTCAGATACTCGCCCGTCACGGTGTGGAGTGTTATACCGGAGGCGGCAACAACGGGCTGATGTATGCCCTCGAAAAAAGTGTGATAGGCAACGGTGGCAGTTGCATAGGCATTATTCCGCAGTTTATGATAGACTTCGGTTGGCTCTACGACGGTCTGTCGAAGATAATAGTGGTGGAGACAATGGCAGAACGCAAAGCTATACTCCGCCATAATGCCGATATATTCATAGTCTTAGCAGGTGGCATCGGTACTCTCGACGAACTATTCGACACTCTGGTAACGATACAGTTCAAAAAATCTGCCAGTCCGATAGTAATAGTCAATACCGGCGGTTTCTACGACGACCTGCTGCGAATGCTCGACAAAATATCGTCGGAAAACTTCTTGCCACACAGCCAAAGAAATATGTGGCAGGCGATAGAATCGGTCGAATACCTACCACAGATAATAGAAAGGCTTAAAAATAATTCGCCTCACACAGAGGCTTGTAAATAGTTATGTTGGAAGCACTGCCTAAGAGTATAACTCTCGCTAAAGATCCGTTTATTACTGCCTTATATCTATTGGGCTTTCTTTTGTTGGCTATCAATTTTATGGTATCCAATATCGGTTTTGCCAAATATATATCGCGTGTATTTGCTCTCAAGTATAAAGAGACAGGCAACAATGGCTCGCTTCATACTTTTATCACTCTGTTTGTGGGAATTATCGGCTTTGCAGCTTTTTCAATATTAGTAATCAATACGTCCGACGACAATATTTTTATCTCCGATACCACTGTAAATTACTTTACCATATTAGATATGGCAGTAAAACTGATTGTAACGATTGCTGCTTATATGCTTTTCAACGTAATAACGCTCTTAATAATACGATACACATTCTCGATGAATAGAGATCAGATATTAGATTATGCGAAGTTTTTTACCATCTCTTTTATCGATTTGGGAGTAATGCTTTTTTTTGTCTCTTTCGTAAGTCTTTATATACCTTTTGGTGGTCGGTACGTTTTATATGTCTTAGGTATTCTGCTTGTAATACACTTCATAATTAAGATTATAGCAGGAGCATTTCAACTTTTTTCTTTCGAAGCAAGTGCTTTGTACCGATTTTTTTTGTACCTTTGCACGCTCGAAATTTTGCCTATTTTAGTATTGATAAAATATCTTTCGACTATAATTGTTTAACCCACTAAAAAGAGTAAAGTACCCAAAGTGCCGAAAATAAAAAGTATACTCGTATCGCAGCCGCAACCGGAAGGGACGAAATCGCCGTACTTCGATATTGCGGAGAAACACGACCTTAAAGTAGTGTTTCGCCCGTTTATAAAAGTGGAAGGGTACTCGATAAACGAATTTAGCAAGCAGAAAATCAATATACCCGATTATAGCGCCATTGTATTCGTGGCTCGTACGGGGGTAGACCATTTTTTCCGCCTTGCCAAGGAGGGAAAAATGAAGATAGTGCCAGAGATGAAATATTTCTGCCTTACCGAGTCGTTTGCATATTACATACAGAAGTATATCAAGTTTCGTAAAAGGAAGATTTTCTCGGCTACCACAGGTAAGATAGCCGATTTGTTTGCTATGCTTGAGAAAAATTCGAGCGAAAAGTTTCTTATCATCTTACCCGAAAACGGCAACGAAGAGCTCGAAAAGCTACTCTCGAAATCGAAGCTAAACCATACGAAAGCCTATATGTATCGTACTGTAAGCAACGACTTTGCCAAGAATGAGAAGTTCGACTACGATATGGTCATCTTTTTTTCGCCGTTCGGGGTGCAGTCGTTTATCAATAGCTTTCCTAACTTTGAGCAGGGTCCCGATAAGTATTTCGGATGTCTGGGTGCTGCCGCTGCACAATCGCTCAAAGAGGCCGGTTTCAGGGTCGATATCGAGGTGCCCAACCCGCAATTTTCGTCGATAACACTCGCCATAGAAGATTTCGTGCATAGAAACCACAAGGGCGGAAAAAAGTAATCGCGCTCTCAGACGATAACCTCAAGTTTTTTCCTGTCGACAACAGTGATTTTATGGCCACTTGTGGCAATGGCTCCTTCGTTCGCGAGCTGCCCCAAGGTGCGAGCCAGCGACGGACGCTGTACTCCCAAGTGTTCGGCAAGCTGCGTCTGATTGTGCTTCGGTACGAAAGACGGACTCTCCAATGTGGTATGGTCGAGTATGTATAGAGCTACCTTCGATTTGAGGCTGCGTGTCGATATCATTGCTAATTTTGCCGATAGAAAAGACGTTATACCAGCCGACATACGAAGATAATTATTTAGTAATACCTTGTTGCTCATCATCTCTTGTAGAAATTTGTCTTTTGAGAGCAGACATATCTCTACAGACTTCATAGCTATTACAGCCACGGGAAATCTCGGTACAGCCTCGTAGATGAATGCTATCGCCAGTGGCAGAACGGCATCGCGAATATCGATATTGATGATGTTGCCGTCGGCAGTAAGCATCTCGGTGGTTATAGTGCCTTCGACAAGAAGGTATAGATAGTCGATGTTTCTGCCTTGTTCGGCGATGATATCACCTTTTTTGTATTGCCTTTTTTCGATGATAGTACGTTCGATTATCTGCTCTATTTCGTCTGCGGTCATTCCTAAGAATAGCGGGCAGGCTGTAAGTTTTTGCTTGTTTGCTGTCATACAACGAATTGAGGGTATTAATAAAAATCGGTTCAAAGGTACAAAAAAATCACGTTTGTAACTAAGGTTACAATCCTATACATACACAGGCAGTAATTTTACATTCCAAAAAAACAATAAAATTATTGCTAATTAAATTTGTAAATATATGGATAAGATGTTTTGTTATCAGTGTCAAGAGACAGCCAAGAATGAGGGCTGTAAAGTGATGGGCGTATGCGGTAAGACAGCCGATGTAGCCAACCTTCAGGATTTATTGATATTTATGTGTAAAGGGCTCTCTCATTACACCTTACCTCTGCGTAAGTTTGGCATAGAGTTGCCCGAGGTCAACAGATTCATCGTCGACAGTCTGTTTATGACTATCACCAATGCCAATTTCGACCGCAAACGCTTTGTTACTCGTGTGCGTCTGGCTTATGAGTTGCGAGAGGCAGCAAAGGAACAGTTGCTCAAAGCGGGAGGCAGCCCTGACGATATTACTTTCGATGGTGCTTTGTGGCAGGGACAGACCGAAGAAGAGATGGACGCAAAAGCCGTATCGGTGGGAGTGCTTGCCACGCAAGACGTCGATGTGCGTTCGCTACGGGAGCTTACGATATATGGGCTCAAAGGTATGGCGGCATACTTGGAACACGCCTATAATATGGGCTACGAAGACAATGCCATATATGCTTTTATGCAGAAGGCTCTGGTAATGACTACTGATGATACGCTATCGGCAGACGAGCTTACGGCTCTTGTGCTCGAGACAGGCGAATACGGCGTACAGGCAATGGCTCTGCTCGATAAGGCTCACAACGAGACCTATGGCAGTCCTGAGATAACGGAAGTAAACATTGGTGTACGCAACAATCCGGGTATCCTCGTCAGCGGGCACGACCTCAAAGACTTGGAAGAGCTGCTGCAGCAGACCGAAGGGACGGGTGTAGATGTATACACACACAGCGAGATGTTGCCTGCTAATTCTTATCCGTTTTTCAAGAAATATAGCCACTTCGTAGGCAACTACGGAAGCTCGTGGTGGCATCAGGTAGAAGACTTCGAGAACTTCAACGGAGTAGTGCTCTTTACTACCAACTGCATAGTACCGCCACGTCGGAATGCAACATATGCCGACAGAGTATATACGACCGGGGCGTCGGGATTCGACGGTTTCAAACACATCGAAAACCGCAAAGACGGGCAACCGAAAGATTTTTCTGCCCTCATCGAACACGCCAAAAAGTGTGCTCCTCCCAAAGAGATGGAGACAGGTACTATCATAGGCGGATTTGCTCATAATCAGGTACTTGCTTTAGCCGATAAGATTATCGAAGCTATCAAGTCGGGTGCGATACGTAAGTTCGTCGTTATGAGCGGATGCGATGGTCGTATGAATAGCCGAAGCTACTATACCGAGTTTGCCCAAAAGCTACCGAAAGATGTTATCTCATTCTGACATCGGGTTGTGCTAAATATCGTTTCAATAAGCTACCTCTCGGTACTATCGGCGGTATACCTCGCGTACTCGATGCAGGTCAGTGCAATGACAGTTATTCGTTGGCAAAGATTGCTCTTGCTCTCGTCGATGCACTCGGACTGAAGAGTATCAACGAATTGCCGATAGCATACAATGTAGCATGGTACGAACAAAAAGCCGTTATCGTACTCTTGGCTCTGCTTTTCCTTGGAGTGAAAAATATTCATCTCGGACCAACGTTACCGGCATTCTTGTCACCAAATGTAGCTAATGTATTGGTAAACAAGTTTGGAATTGCAGGCATTGGTACGGTAGACGAAGATATCAAGGTGATGTTGGCATAGTACCGTAGGTGTCGCAAAGGATAGCGAACCTCACTGTTTCCGAAAATATTGCTACCTTTGACCCTCCGTAAGCAAAAAGAGAGGGAAAAGATGAAATTTAATTTTCTGACGTGTGTATTGTTGTGGCTATCGTTGTGGAGTGGGGTAGTGGAAGTATCGTCGCAAGAGGTGCTTTGGCGTGCAAGGCTCTATAGTAGGTTCGACAATACGGAGTTCGACCCCTTGCCTATGCGTATGTCGCGTACGATGGCAGGCACGAGATTCCAACCGTCGTTGGGGCTCGGTATCGACTCTGCCAACCGCATATTCGTCGGTACAGACCTCTGCCACGATTGGGGAAGCCACCATATTGTCGACAGAATAGACCCGATAGCTTACTATGGTTACTCTTCGCACGGGCTGACGTTCCGTATCGGGGCGCTGCCGAAAGATACGTTTATAGCTCGCTATCCGCGTCTGATGTTTGCCGACTCTGCCGTGTGGGTTCGCCCCGTAGCTAACGGTTTCTGCCTCGAATACACGGCAGGAAAGAGTTTTGCCAACTTCTGGCTCGACTGGACAGGTACCGCCCGACAAGGCACGATATACGAGTCGTTTTTCGTCGGATGGTCGGGGCGGCTGCAAAAAGGTATCGTCTACGGGCAACACTTCGGATATATGTTCCACAACGTAGCTGCCGACTATGCCCCGAATGCTACCGAACCATACGGGTCGAGCGTAAAAGAGAATATCAAGACACTGACCGCATTAGGTATCGACCTATCGGGTACGACTCCGTTCGACCGACTTGAGAGCAACTTGGCTCTGTCGGCGTCGCTCGAGCGAGACCGCGGTAATGGCGAATACTATACTCCCATAGGTTTACTTTGGCAGATGGTAGCCGAGTATTGCGGGCTGGCTCTCAAGAACGACCTCTATGTCGGTAGCGGCGAGCAGCGGCTATACGCACGTTTCGGCAACGACCTCTATTGGGGCGACCTTATGTATAAACTCCCTCTATACGACCGTGCAGACTTGGTGATACATTTTTTCAAATCGAATATAATCAATATAGACCTCGAGCTATCGCTGCATTTTGCCATGCGAAACGTCTACAATCAGCAGATGTTGAATGTATCGGTAGATATCGATAATTTCTATCGCCGCCGTATCGACCGCTCTTATCGCTATATATGGCAGTGGTGGACGAAATAGGGTGATAATTAGGTGGTTGTGAGATGAGTTGAGAATTAGGAATAGGGCAAAGATGTTGATTGAAAATAGATTCGCAATACCATCGCCCGACATTAAACTTTAGAGATAATATTATATCAAAGTGGAAGTTTCTTTAAAAGATAAATATATATATGAGAAAAGTATTTTTGATAGCGATAGCAGCAACCCTCGTAATAGGGGTAAATGCTCAAAACAAAGCTAAAAACAACACTAAAAAACAGACTGCTACCACGCAGCAGACAGCCGAAAAAAGCAAGTCGGAAAGCAATATCGAAACTCTGACGGCAGCTACGTTCAAACAAAAGGTAATGAACTACGAAAACGGTCAGTACGATTGGAAGTATATCGGTACCAAGCCCTGTATCATCGATTTCTATGCCGATTGGTGCCGTCCGTGCCGTATGCTCTCGCCCGAGCTCGAAAAGATTGCCGAGAAATACAAAGGCAAAATCGTGGTGTACAAAATCGATACCGAAAAGGAGAAAGAGCTCGCTCGTTTGTTTAATATTTCGTCGATTCCGGCACTGCTTTTCGTACCATCTGCCGATAAAAAGCCTTCGATGTTAAGAGGTTATCGCGATGCGACGCAGCTCGAGGAGGAGGTGAAAACCATCTTGCTTGCGAAGTAAAAAAGCAATATCACAAAAGAGACGTTTCGGCAACGAGGCGTCTCTTTTTATTTCGTGTGAAAACCGTAAGTGGTGGATTTACACTTGTTTATTGGCGATAGTTACTCTGGGTATAGGCATATCGATATTGTTTTGCCGCAACATACTGTATATCTTTTTATTAACCGAATAGTATAGCTCCCAGTAATCTTTGGTATTGACCCAACATCTCAGTATCACCTTCACAGCCGTATCGGATAGCGTATCGATACGTATTTCGTAGTGTGGGTCGGGCAGTACGGTAGGCTCCGAAGCCATTATCTCGTCGAAAATAGCACGGAACTTATCGAGGTCTTCGGCATAATTCATATTTACCGTCCAGTCGATACGTCGCGTATCTTGTTGGTTGTGGTTGATGGTAGTGGCGGTGCCCATAGTGCCGTTGGGGATATAGATTACTTTGTTGTCGTTGGTAGTGAGTATGGTGTGGAAAATCTGAATCGCCTTTACAGTGCCGCACATATCGTTTACCTCGATATAATCGCCCACTTCGTATGGACGAAATACGAGAAGCAGTATGCCGTTGGCGAAGTTTTGCATAGTACCGCTCAGTGCAAGACCGATACCGAAACCCGTAGCAGCGATAAGCCCCATTATCGACGATGTCTTTACTCCCAAGATACCGATAACTGCAATGAAGAGGGCTACCTGCATCGATATTTTCAAGATATTGGCTACAAACTTACTTACCGTCTCGTCGATACGTCGGCGACTCATTATGTTTTTTACCAGACGCATTACGAAGCGTATCAGTATTTTACCTAAATAGAAGGCAATGATGGCAAGCAAAATGTTTTTTGCCAATTCCATGCCGCCACTGACCAGAGAGTTCAGTATCTTGTGAAAGTTTTCTGTAATATTCATATTGTTTGAAAAATAATAATAATCAATCAGAACGGATAACCGATAGCAAACTGTAATGTACCTACCGAATCGATACGTTTACCTTTGCCGCCTCCGTAACGGTTGCTGATAGCCCAACGCTCCTCTTTAGAATCGTAGCGAGGGTCGTACAGTTTCAGCCCGAAGTCGAATCGGATAAGGAAATAGTTGAAGTCGAACCTCAGTCCGAGCCCATATCCGAGAGCTATGTCGCGCATAAATTTTCCTCCGTCGAACGACAATTCGCCATCGTCGAGATTGTCGTATTTTTTTATAGTCCACACATTGCCTGCGTCGACAAACAAAGCCCCTTCGAGTACCCAAAATAGCTTGAAGCGTGCCTCGGCGTTGAGTTCCATTTTTATATCGCCGTTTTGGCTAAGATAGCTATTGGTGATGGAATAAAAACTACCCGGTCCGAGAGTACGGGCGTTCCAGCCACGCATCGAGTTGGCACCACCGGCAAAGAACTTCTCTTCGAAAGGCAGTATCGTGGCGTTAAGATACGGTATACCGATACCGAACATAGCGTGATACACCAGTCGGAATTTGGGCGAAATGTACATATTGTACGAATAGTTGAAGTCGAATTTTGCAAACTGTGCGAACGGGATACCGAAAAATCGATACTTTCCCTCGACCTTCTCTTGGTCGAATACCATATTGGCAAAGTAAAAGAGGTTACCTCCAAACGATAGCCGCCCTCTGAACGAGTAGTTGTTTCGTGCTTTGGTGCGAGTCGTATTTGCCGTAGCAAAAGAGAATACGGTTTTGAGTACCAAGTGGTCTTCGAATGTGGGCAGTAGATTGGGATTGGTCCTCAGAAACCACTCCGAGATGCTATCGACCTTTATGTAAGAGAAGTCTGCTAAGTCGACACCATACTGCCACCGCCTGCTTCGCCATTGGTAGCCGTAGGTGGTATTCAATATTGCGCGTTCGAAATCGGGGTGAGTCTGATAGGTGTAGTTGACCGAAAACTTCGTAGTCGCCCCGTGTCTGAGGCGGAAATCTTCTTTGAAATAGGGCAAAAACAATTTTGGTATCACCAGCGATACATCGGCACCGGCACTTATGGAGTGGCGGAATACATCTTCGCTGCGTCTGAAAAGGTCGTACGAAAGCCTGCCGTCGATTTTGAACATTTCGGCGCGGTGAAATAGATTTTTATCCGAAAAGCCCAAATTCACTGCCGCACCTATAGTGGCTCCCGAATTGGTATTTGCCTCGAGCCCCACGGAATAGCCGTATTTCTCCGACGGCAAAAGGAATATGTTGCAGTCGAGCAGGCTGCCCTCTTTCTCTGTAAAAGCCACATTTACATACTTTATAGCGGCTATTGAAGAGAAATTTGCCGTTGTGCGTTCGATACTCCTTTCGTTGTACAGCTGCCCCGACTTGAAAAATACTTTATCTATCAGAAATCGGGGGTAAAAAATCTGCCGTTTGCTATTGTATATAATGGTATATCCTGCGAAATGAACCGTATCATACGCTATTTCGGAAATGTCGAGAGTCTCGTAGCAGTAGATATAGATATTGTCGATAATCCTTTTGGTAAAAACATCGCTGAATGCCGTAGAGTCGCGATATTGGTCGGCAATGGTGATATAAAGGTCTACATTTTTGTTTTGCCCCACAGTATCGGCTCTGAAAACGAATATATCTTTCTGTACTTTATAGTAACCGTTTTGCCTGAAAATCTTTGCAATGTTGTCTCTGATGTTGTTCAATTGGTTTACGTCCAAGTCGCGTCCTTCGAGCGAGTTGATGGTATAGTGGCGATTGAGTATGCTCAATACCGAGTCGTCGTCGATATCGAACGAGAAATACCTTATCTTGTACATATCGCCGCTATTGACGTAATATTCGACGTTGGTCTTGAGTTTTTTCGTCTTGTATTCGGATGTAACTTTTGCGTCGAGATAACCGCCGTTTACAAGAGCTCTCTCGATAGCCCTTTCGGTGTCGTAGACAAGTAGCGTATCGAACTCCACAGGCGGCTCGCCTATGTTGCGAAGTATACGGTTGATAAACTTTGTCGTGTCTCGCCCCGACAGAGAGTAAGTGCCGAGTTTGAACTTCACGATACCCAACATCATAGTATTGGGTTTCTGTGCCAGATATGCTCTGAGGTCTGTATTGCTCAGCTTCGTATCGTTGCCTTTTATGCTTACCTTATCGAGCAATGTGCTATCTTTTTGCAGATATTTGGTAGTACTGCAAGCAACAAAAAATAGCGATAAAAACAAAATGGATAATAATTTACTGGACACCGATACGATTTGATTTATTCATTTTAAGCAGGCACAAAATTACATCTTTTTCGATAAATATCAATACTGCGGCTTATCGTACGTCCGAAGTATTTTCGATGAGCACAAATAAAGAGACTACACAGATAGCCTCTTTCTTTAAGTTTATATGTGAAAATCAATCTACCTAATTCATTTATAATTCTCTGTGGTGGGTAATTACTTTTTAAGATTAAACGTATATTCGTTTGGGTATAAATGATGGGCAGGCTGAATTCCTATATATATCATTTTCATTGTAGATGGAGATGGTCTGAAAACGAGCCATAAATCGTTGCTATGAGCCATTTCGGGCAGCGTATCATTGTCTCCTCGCTTTATGACTTTCAGCGTATCGCCTGCCATTTTATAGTATACCCATTGTTCGTTTTGAAACAATACCATTGAATTTTGCGGACTTACATAAGAGTAATATTTCTTGTCGCCGTCGTACATATCCAATATTATAGTCGTTGTGCTGTCGGGTAAAAGACATTCCCATTTATGAAAATTCTTTTTCTTCTCGCACCCGCTCAGAACTATAAATGCTGCTACAAGCAATAGCATAGTATATAACGGGTTATAAAAAATATATTTTGTGTTGTTCATTTTTTTGAGATTTTGGTTATAATGAATTTATTACCTACTTTAGGAGCAGCGTATTTTGCGTTAAGGGGAATAGGACATCTATTAGCTTCCGACTCTTTGTATATACGTCCGCTGACTACTACTTTCAGTCCCGATTGTCGGAAGTCTGATTTTATTGGTTCTGAGGGATATACAGAAAGTATTCCTTCTGGGTATTCGTCGAGTGCTATCGAAAAAGTATCCTTAATGCCCATATAATCAATACAATCTCGAAATACGGTGGCTTCTATGTTTTTTATTGTTATATAAGATTTGTCTTTCTTCTTCTCGCACCTGCTCAGAACTATAAATACTCCTGCGAGCAATATTACTGCGGATAATGTTTTTAAAATTAACTTTTTCATCGCTATGTAAATTTAAATTGTTTGTATTTTTTGCTATTAAAAATGTTTGTTGATTTTTAGATTTATTGTTGCGTTGTTGGGAATCTTTTTGTTGGTACAAATAGCTATATACCACGACTCTACCGAAAGTCCTATCCCTTCGAGTAAATCTACTGTTAAAGTATATTGATTGCTTTTTTCCTGTAAAAGAGAAACCTTTTGGTTTAATAAACACTGTACTCCACCGCTGATAAAAATGAAAGTAGAATTAGAAAAATCGATATTCGGCAACGAATTAGGTATGCGATGCAAAAGAGTTTCGTATTCTTCCTTTGTATTTGCCATATACAATTTTTCTCCATCTAAATGATTCATAGAATCACAAACTTCTCCCCTATTGCCTAAATCCAATTCGGTAATATCTACTTTCTCCATTTTCTTTTCACACCCGCTTAAAACTATAAATGCTCCTACGAGCAATATCACTGCGGATAGTGTTCTAAAAACTAACTTATACATAATTATAATATTTAAAATTGTTTGTATTTTATGGTGTATTTTGGGGCATACACACAAAAGCCCTTGTTTTTTGTTACCTAACTAACACTGAATCTACTTAGTAATAGTCAAGTGACAAACCTTTCTATCTTCAAACATATCTGCCATAGTCCTCTCGTGTACAAGTTTTCCGTTGAGATATACTTTGGTATAGCCATGAACACTCTTCAAAGCATTATAGCGTTTGTGCCTATGAGCTACCTCCACCGTGATAGTATCTATCGGAAGAGTATCGGAGAGTTTTATATAGGTAGTTACCTTAGAGCAATTGCCATTATAATCTCCATTAACTTTCTTTTCGTACATATATGCATTAGGCTTTGACAGCCAACCATTGGTAACCAAAATACAAGCTGTAGGATGAAAGCCCGGTAAATTTTTCAGGAAGATCAAAGGCAAACTATCTCCCGTAAATTTATGTATAGTGCCGTCGGGCAATACCCTCCTTATTACTATATCATTATATTTTATAGTACCGCGATTTCCCCCTGTGTCTATCAGAAGATTACCAATACTATCAAGATATTTAATAGTCATCCAATCCCGTGAGCAAGGGGGCAGAGGGGCGGGAGTACAACTATACATATAGAATGCTATTGCTATAACAGTAAATATTAAAAATTTTATTTGTGTTTTCATTTTTAATTTTTAGGATTTATAATTTTGTCTACTTCTTCGATATCGTCATTGTCGTAGTAGCATTTATCGAATAGTACGTTTTTATAGATAATTTCTGCGTTTTTATACACACAAAGTAATACTTTATCTGCACCGGAGTTTTGAGCATATATAGTATTCAGTAGCCCTTTCGTGCTACCAATATTATCGTACCAAGTATCCGGATTCAAATCGTCAGTAGCAGAATAAGAAAACCTAATACGCTTTACGTCTTTGCCAAGAATATTGGTGTTGTCCACTTGTCTTACATAATATTTGTACGTATCTTCTTCTTGTACATATTTCCCTTCGAAAGTAGAGCCTTCTGTCATATTAAAGTCGTACATAAGGTATTCCTGATTCGTGTCTTGAGGCACAAAGTACCATTTCGATTCGTCTTTACGCATCAATCCTTCATAAAAACGCTCGGTATGTTGCTCATCTTTATAGTAATATAGCTTTTTATAGGCAGTATTTCCCACAATACTATCGCCATCTATGAAGTAGTATTTTGTGGCAACACCACATACTTTATCATACGAGCCTAAGCCGTAATACATTGTAATCCAAGACATCCCGTTTAAATCATCGTACTGTTCTACTTTAGTCTGCTTCTTCTCGCACCTGCTCAGAACGATAAATACTCCTGCGAGCAATATTACTGCGGATAATGTTTTTATAAATTGCTTTTTCATATCTATATAA
>CAJPNS010000018.1 GCA_905372135.1 Porphyromonadaceae bacterium
ATGGTGAAGGAGAATAAGTTCATCTATTTTGGCATATTGTTTTATTTTGTGTATAGCCAACTTTACAAAGTTATTAGTCATTTATTGGTTGCTATTATTCTAACTACGCGCATGAATATTGTTTTTATTCATGTTTTCGTTTTGTTGTTTATTCTGTTGTTGTCGAGCTGGTTTTATTTTAAAAAAGAGTTTTTCTCTATCAAAATATGGTTTATCGCTCTGTTGGTGCTTGTGTCTGTATCGATTAGTTTTTTTGATATTCCTAATAGATTGTATTTATATAACAATCTTGAATATAGCGAAGCAGAACGGCATTTGATTATGAACTATACTTTGATATATGGATTTGTTAATACATTGCTGTTTCTTGTCATTGCTTATTATAAGTATAAAAAAACGAGCAAAAGTGATGAGGCTTAGTCTTTTGTGTTGATACCCTAGCATTTAGACATATTGAGATTCCTTGAGTAAAGAGACGGCTGAACCAACAAAGCCTAATCGCAGCATGGCAAGCTATGTGTAGAGATAATCTTTATTAGTTCGTTTGAATACAGCTGCCAAAATCAAAATTTTATACCTAACTTTGCTCGGAAATTTGAGAAAACACAAGTTTAACTAGTCTCGAATCAAGTTGTTGCTTTATTATATCCCTGAAAAACAGTCGACTATACTCCACCCTGCCCGACTCGGCGTATAAATTCAACGGCAAGGAGAATGTCTTCGCTATTCGGTTCCCTTCTACACGCGGAGCGATAGTGCAATAATTCTGCATGATGGGTACAAAATAGGGGCAACCTCATACGATTGCCCCTACATCACATATAACAACGATAATAATATTAACTACATATCCCACTGTTCGAGCGTGCCGATAAGGTCGTCGAAGCATTTTATCCGCGACTTTGCCTGTACGTCGGCTATCTGGCGTTCGAGCAGTTCGTCGTAATGGTCTTCCTCGACGTCGCGTATGACACCCATTGCCACAGGCATATCGGGGAAACGCATCTTTGCGAGTTTCAGCTGCAGTGTATAGTCGGGATTTTTAGCGTCGTGTACAAGGATATCGCTCTCTTTGACACCGTTTTCTCCTATTTTCACTACTTTCAAATCGAGTCCGTCGAGCACAAGTCCTTTGTCTTTGTCGGCACCGAAAATCATCGGTTTGCCGTGTTCGAGGAATATGGTGTGTTCGGCTCTTGCCTCTTTCGACGATATGGCAGAATGAGTACCATTATTGAATATCACACAGTTTACCAAACATTCCACTACCGAAGCACCTTTGTGGCTATGAGCGGCGGGGAGCACCACACGTGCAGCCTCGAAATCGACATCGAGCATACGTGCAAAGAACGTTCCGCCCGCACCCATAGTGATTGCCGCAGGCTCGAAAGCCTTTTCGACAGTACCGAAAGGCGACGACTTGGAGACGAAGCCCTTAGGCGACGTCGGCGAATATTGCCCTTTGGTAAGACCGTAAATCCTGTTGTTGAACAGCAATACATTGATGTCGATATTACGTCTGACGCTGTGTATAAAGTGGTTGCCACCGATAGCGAGGCAGTCGCCGTCGCCCGTCGCCTGCCAAACGCTCAAACGCGGATTGGCAGCCTTGACGCCTGAGGCGATAACGGCTCCGCGTCCGTGAATAGAGTGGAAACCGTAGGTATTCATATAATATGTCAAACGCGAAGAACAACCGATACCCGATACCACGACTATATCTTTCGGTGCTACGCCTATATCTGCCAACGACTTATGAAGAGATGCCAATACGGCGTGGTCGCCACAACCGGGACACCATTTGACTGTCAAGTTACTCTTATAATCTTTATTTGTATACATAATAATTTCTACGGGTTTTAAAGTTTTTCGATATGCTCTACCAATTCTTCGATAGAGAATGGTTGTCCTTCTATTTTATTTACTTGTAAGAAATCCACCCCATGTATTTTGGAGCGTAGATAGCCGGCAAACTGTCCGCTATTGAGTTCGCAGACAATTACCTTTTTATATCGCCGTATCAATTCATCTGCATTGCTTGGCAGCGGATTGATATAATTAAAGTGCAGATGAGCCGTGCGTTTACCGCGTTTATTAAGCTCTGCAACAGCACTTTGCAAATGTCCGCGAGTACTGCCCCACCCTATTACAAGGGTATCTGCCGAGGCATCGCCCTCTACTTCGAGCAATGGCAGCTGTTTTGCTATATTCTGTACCTTGAATGCACGTGTAGCCACCATCTTGGCGTGGTTTGCACCGTCGGTAGATATGACACCTGTATTGTAATTACGTTCCAGACCGCCTACACGATGTTCGAAACCCTCTGTGGACGGTATTGCCCAATATCTGATTTTTGTCTGCTCATCGCGGGAAAGCCCGTTAAAGTTATCTTTCAGGCTTTCAGGAGCATAATGCGGCTTTATTTCGGGCATATCAGACAGCTTCGGCAATTTCCATAGCGACGCTCCGTTACCGATAAAGGCATCGGTAAGCAGAATGACGGGCGTAAGATTTTCCAACGCTATCTTCGACGCCATATAAGCATAGTAGAAGCAGTCGTCGGGCGACGATGCCGCCATTACCACAAGCGGGCTTTCGCCGTTCCTGCCGTATAGAGCCTGCAAGAGGTCTGTCTGCTCGGTCTTGGTTGGTAGCCCTGTGGAGGGACCGCCTCGCATTACATCGATAAGTACCAGCGGCAACTCGGCAATTACAGCCAGTCCGAGAGCTTCGGACTTCAGAGCCAGACCGGGACCCGATGTGCTTGTAGCAGCCAAAGAGCCTGCATAGGAGGCACCCAAAGCGGTACAGATACCGCCTATCTCGTCTTCGGCTTGGAATGTCTTGACACCCAAATCGCGACGAGCTGCAAGTTCGTGCAATATGTCGGTAGCTGGTGTAATCGGATAACTACCGAGGAAGAGCTGTAAGCCCGACTTTTCGGCAGCGGCAATAAGTCCGAAGGCAGTAGCCTTATTACCCGAGATTATAGTGTATTTACCTTTTTCGAGTTGGTCTGATTTAGCAACCGTAAAGGTAGAAATATTCAAATGTAGGTTGTGTCCGTAGTTGAAACCGTCTTCGAGGACTTTGGCATTTGCTTTGAGCAGGTCTGGTTTCTTGGCAAACTTGTTTGCGAGGAAATGCTGTGCTTTGTCCAACTCGCGGTTGAAAAGCCAACAGATAAGCCCCAAGGCAAACATATTTTTGCTCCGCGTCATCGATTTCATATCCATACCGAAACCCTCCAGACTCTTCACTGTGAGCGATGTAAGAGGTACGGGGATAATCTGTACCGTGTCTTTGAAGCCCAATTCCACAAAAGGGTTGTCGGTAGTGAATCCCGCTTTTTCGAGATCTTTTTTACCGAAAGAGTCGGCATCGTATATGACGACACCCAGCGGTTTCAGAATGTTTTTATTCACCTGCAAGGCAGCGGGGTTCATCACCACCAACACATCTGCGTGGTCGCCGGGGGTATTGATACCCGAACCGACATTCACCTGAAATCCCGACACACCCGACACCGTACCTTGTGGAGCACGTATTTCCGCAGGATAATCGGGGAAGGTAGCAATCTCGTTGCCGAGTATAGCCGACAGACTCGAGAAAAGCGTGCCTGTAAGCTGCATTCCATCGCCGGAGTCGCCCGAAAAGCGTATTACAACGCTGTCAAGTTTTTCCATCTTATTTTCATTCATAGCGATATTTATTTTTAGTTTTTCTTAGATTTAAATTTTAGCCTTATTAGCAGAAAAACAAAGAAGCCTCATAATTTATTTTATATCAAAAAAATTATATCAGACTCCTTTGTTTAGAAAATAGATTATTAAAATATCAATATTTAAATATTATATGCCTTCGACGATAGTTGTCCAGCCGAATACGTCGGGATGTTCGCCGTATTGAATACCGCGTAGATAGTTGTACAATTTAGTCGATTTTTCGCCCGGCTTGCCGTCTTTAGATATCTGGTAAGTGATATTGTTGTCGATATCGACAATTTTATCGATAGGCGAAATAACGGCAGCAGTACCGCAAGCACCCGCTTCTTCGAACGTAGAGAGCTCTTCGACAGGGATTTGACGTCTTTCGACAGTCATACCGAACTGTTTCTCGGCAATCTGTGCCAACGACATATTGGTAATCGACGGCAACACCGAGTGCGAGTCGGGTGTGATGTACGAATTGCCTCTGATAGCGAAGAAGTTGGCAGCCGAACATTCGTCGATATATTTTTTCTCTTTCGAGTCGAGATAGAACGGAGCCGAATATCCGAGGTCGTGAGCAGCTTCGGAAGCCATCAGACCGGCAGCATAGTTACCACCGACTTTGATGTGTCCCGTACCAAGCGGAGCGGCACGGTCGTACTTACGGCTCAACATAAACGGAGTAGTCTGGAAACCGCCTTTGAAGTACGGACCTACGGGAGTAACAAATACTACAAACTCGTAATCCTTAGCAGGACGAACACCTACCAAAGGCGTAGTACCGAACAATACAGGACGGATATACAGCGAAGCACCGCTTTCGTACGGCGGCACAAACTTAGCATTGAGCTCTACCGCTTTAAGCACTGCTGCTTCGAACGTTTCTACCGGCAACTTTGGCATCTTGATACCTTCGCACGACGACTGCATACGTTTCGCATTTTCTCGCATACGGAAGATACGGACTTTACCGTCTTTGCCTCTGAAAGCCTTGAGCCCCTCGAAACACTCCTGTGCATAGTGCAGCACAGCAGCCGAGATGTGAATATTCATAGTAGCCTCGCTATGCACGCGAAGCTCACCCCACTTGCCGTCCGAGTATGAACAGCGAACATTGTAATCTGTTGGCACGTAGCCAAATACAAGATTTTTCCAATCGATTTCTGACATGATTTTATTGTATTTATGAATTAAATTTATTATCCTCGACTATAGCATTTCCGTATGCCTCCAAAAAGTCTACAAAGATACAAAATAATTGATATGTGGCGAAATGAACTTTCTCTCTCGACTATCGGCACGATTGTATCGAAATTTATATCTAACTTTGCTCGAAAGTTATCTAAAGGTATAAAATCAATAAATCATTTTATGGAAAAAACACAAGTAAAGGCTTATGGCACCGAGTCGGCTACCGCTCCGCTACACGAGATAAATATCTATCGCAGAGAATTACGTCCGCAAGACGTAGAATTTGAAGTATTGTATTGCGGTATATGCCACTCCGACTTGCACAGCGTACGCAACGACTGGGGCAATGCCGTCTACCCGCAAGTGCCGGGACACGAGATAGTTGGGCGAGTGACACGCATCGGCTCAGACGTAAAGAAATTCCGCGTAGGCGACCTCGCTGCTGTGGGCTGTATTGTAGAGAGTTGCCAGTGTTGCCAATCTTGCAGTAAGGGCGAAGAGCAGTATTGCGAGCAAGGCGTAACCTTTTCGTTCAATAGCCCCGACAAGGTCTCGGGCGGTATGACCTACGGCGGTTTTTCGAAGCGATATGTCTGCGAAGATAAGTATGTGCTTAAGATGCCCTACTTCAAAGACTTGGCTTCGGCAGCACCTCTATTGTGTGCGGGAATAACAGTCTACTCGCCGCTAAAACATTGGGGAGCAGCCGCAGGAAAAAACGTTGGAATACTCGGCATAGGCGGACTCGGACACTTGGCAGTAAAGATAGCCAAAGTGATGGGAGCACACGTAACGGTATTCACCTCGTCGCCGTCGAAGATAGCCGATGCCAAGCGGCTCGGAGCCGACCTCGCCATACTGTCTGCCGACAAAGAGCAGATGAGAGCCTGCCCCAAACAAGACATAATACTCGATACCGTCTCTGCAGAACACAACGTAAACGGTTACCTCAATCTCCTACGTGTCGACGGCTCTATGGTAATAGTAGGTTTGCCCGCCGAACCGCTCAAGGTAGCGGCATTCAACGTAGTACACGGGCGGCGAAGCCTCTCGGGCTCCAATATAGGAGGCATCGCCGAGACACAAGAGATGCTCGACTTCTGTTTCCGCCACAATATAACGGCAGACTGCGAGGTGATAGATATAAAATACGTCAATACCGCTCTCGACCGATTGGCAAAAGGCGATGTAAAATACCGTTTCGTTATCGATATGGCTACTCTCTAAGCGACATACGGCAGCAAAAGACAAACGCTACGTCGGCTTCGATGTGGCGTTTTTTCGTAGATACAAATCGATAATTTGCTTTACGGGCAGCTCGCGAGTAAATACATACAACACAAACGGCACAAACCACATCAGACGCCAAGCGGTATTCAGATACAGATTATCGAAATTGACCATCAGCATCGCCACGCTCAGCAATATGGCAACGACAAAATATATGCCCGTCTTGCGTAGATTATAATTGATTGGATAGTATTTTTGCCCCAAGAAGTAGCAGATTATCACCATCAGGGCGAAGCTTATGAGCGAGGCGTAGACACAAGCCCAATAGCTCAGTTTCGGTATAAAAAGCACGTTGAACACGAGGGTAACGACGAATCCTATAAAAGAAATGTATGTACCCCATATAGTGCGGTCGGTAAGTTTGTACCAAAGCGACAGATTGTAATATACGCCTTGTAATGAGTATGTTATAAGCACAAAAGGCACTATATCCATAGCCTCGCGATACTCCTCTTTCAATATCAGTTTTAGTACGTCGAGGAAGGCTACCAGCAGCAGATATATCAGTGCAAGAGTAATGACGAAATAGGTCATAGTCTGCGAGTAAGCCTGTTTATTGTCTTTATGCTCTTTTTTAGCAAAAATAAACGGCTCGTACGCGAAGCGGAAAGCGTAGGTAAACATCATCATCACCATCGCTACCTTGAAGCAAGCCTGATAGACACCTATCTGCTCTCTTGCCTCGACGAGCGTACCCGGATATATGTAGGGGAATATGATTTTGTCTATCGTCTGATTCATTATGCCGGCAATACCAAGCATAAGCAGAGGCAGGGAGTAACGAAACATCTTGCGGAGCAAAGCTACGCTGAAACGCCATTTCACCACGAAAATATCGGGTATCTGCAAAAGCAGCACTATGAACGACGAAAAGAAGTTGGAAATGACGATGTATTTGATATTCTCTGCCGGATCGTAGAACCAATCGATAAGCGAAGGGCATATCTGCTGCAGCTTGGGGCAGAGGACAAGGAAAAACAGATTGAGTCCGATATTGGTAAGCACGATTATGAGCTTTAGTATCATAAACCGTACGGGACGTTGCTTGAACCGCAAGTAAGCAAAGGGTATCGACGAAAAGGCATCGATAGCGACGGTTACTACCATTATCATCACCAACTGAGGATAATCGCCCACCTTCATCAGCGACGAGAGCTGCGGATTGAACAGCCAACAGAGGAAGACAAAGATAATCGAGGTCGATGCTATCGACGTCATAGTGGTGGTATAGACGAGGTCGGACTCCTTGCGGTCGGTATTGGAGGCGAAGCGGAAATAACCCGTCTCCATACCGTAGGTAATGATCACTATCATCAGGGCTATCCACGTATAGAGCTGCGATACAACACCATAGTCGGCTGTAGGGATGATATGCGAATAGAGCGGCACCAAAAGCCAATTGAAAAACCTGCCTATGATGCTGCTTGCACCGTAGATTGCAGTCTCTTTTGCAAGATTTTTAATTCCCAAACCGCTCATTGTTCTTTTATAGCAATGCCAAAATATCGCCCGACACCGTGTCGGAAATTATGTGGGGGCAAAAGTAGTAAAAATATTTTCATTATTGCACTATCGCTCCTCGTGTAGACGTAACCGAATCGCCTTCGACAAGGATATTGGAGTTGCGGACTATGCCACTGGTATTGATTTCGGTAAGAGGCGTAAGGTGCTGCTCAATCCAGAGACTTTTGTCGTCGTCGGCTACGTAGT
This sequence comes from Porphyromonadaceae bacterium, assembly GCA_905372135.1. Classification (GTDB taxonomy): domain Bacteria; phylum Bacteroidota; class Bacteroidia; order Bacteroidales; family Paludibacteraceae; genus F0058. The sequence goes on from CAJPNS010000018.1 coordinate 7,902, forward strand.
CGGTAAGGAAGCGGAGGTTGTGACGCACTCCTGCTCCTTGCAGTATTATGTGCGGTATATCTATCTGATATAACTTCTTCTGCGGCTTGGGCAGCGAGGCAGAGTTGGAGATGACGTATAGACGACGGTCGTTGGGGTCTCCGCAGGTGGGAGGAGTGCCCATCTTCAGGTGGTCGGGGTAGAGGAAAACAGTGGTATTGTCTATCACACGGCGGCGACGGAGGTAGTCGATGAAGTCGCCCACTACGTAGTCGAGCACCGATACACAGAAGTCGAAGCCGTTGTTGCGAGGAGCTACGACTCCCTGCATCTTCGGGTCGATGATACCGTCGGGGAAGTGAGAGTCGGCAGTGGAGATGAACATAAAGAAGGGTTTGCCTCTGCGGAGCTGCTCCTCTATTTTTGTTTTTGCCAAAGCAAACAAATCTCTATCGTGTAAGCCTAATGCAGATACATCGAAAGTATCGGGAGCCCAGAGGTAATCTACTATTTCGTCGAAATGGAAAGTGGTAAGGATACTCCTCGTACCCGAAAATTCGGCATTACCGATGATGAAAAGAGTGCGATAATCGTTCTTGCGAAAGACATCGACTATACTCGATATATTAGAGTGTACGGCAGTGTGAAACACCTGATTGCCACTCATACCGAACTCTGCAGGGAAGCCCGTAAGAGAGGTATAGAGCGACCCCGAAGTCCAAGTACTGCCCTCGTTTTGGTAGATGTCGATAGTGTGCCATTCATTCTTTAGCCTATTGAGGTTTGGGGTAAGCGAATCGGGGCAGAGGAGGATATTTTTCTCCATCGACTCCATTGATATTACGATGACGTTACGCCCGTCGGCAATGGCTTCGATATGCTCGGGCGAGACATAATCGCCCATACCGTATCGCTCGAGTATGGCTCTGAAATCGTCGGAATGTTTCGATGCGAAGAGCGGTAACAGCGTCTTGGTGTCTCTGACGAAATTTCCTCGCAAAACGACCAGCCCACACATCACCACCAGAAGCAACGCGCACATTTCCATAGCAGCAAACCTCTCCCAACGATTTGCTCGCCTCAATATCCACTGTACGAGGCGGTAAGAGAAAAAAAACACCACCCACAATACCACAGCCAAACTGCCGAAAACGATAATCTGCTTGAGGAAAATCCCTTGCATACCGTCGACATCTCTGATATTGGCGTGAACGTAAAACTGATAGCCCACGAAAGTCTGCGTCGAATAGAGCGAAAACATCTGAGCTACAATGAATACTACTCCAATGGTAGCCACAAATGCCCGCACTATACCGTTTTTGATAAGCAGGCAAGCAAATAGAAATATTGCGGCAAAAGCCAACATTGTATATTGCGACAAAATGTCTATTCCGAGCGATTCTAAGAATGGCATGACTATAATCTGTTTTTACATTGTGTTACAAATATTTTTTCGAAGAAAAAGCAGTAAGAAACTATTACGGTTCAATGTACGAAGCAGTCTTCGCAGTGCGAGTGGTCGTTGCGTAGACGGCGGTCGATCATATCTTTCATCTTGTCTCTTAGCACATCGATATGTATCTCGTCTACAACATCCTGTACAAACGCCGATAGCAGCATCATACGTGCCGTATCTTCGTCGATACCGCGTTGCTTCATATAGAAAAGCGCCTCTTGGTCGAGTTGTCCTGTGGTAGCACCGTGCCCGCACTTGACGTCGTCGGCGTATATTTCGAGCTGTGGGCGTGAGTTGACCACGGCTTCGGGAGTAAGGCAGATACTCTTGTTTGTCTGTCGGCTGAGGGTCTTTTGTGCGTCGGGTTGTACCACTATTATACCCGAAAATATACCGTGCGACTGCTCGTCGAGGATATATTTGAATAGCTCGTTTGATGTCGAATTTGGTTTGTTGTGGCGAATGACGGTGTTGTTTTCGGCTTCTTGCTTGCCGTCGGATATAAGCATTCCTCCGAGGAATAGCGATGCGTGCTCGCCGTCGATATCTGCGATTATCTGATTGCGGCTTACAGAATTGAGCAGAAGCAGATTGTTTACTGTCACCTGCGAACTATCTCGCTGGCTTACAAACATCTGCATCATATTATTGGTCTGTCGGGTAGTGTTTTCGAGCGAATAATATTCGAACTGCGCTCCGTCTTCGACTACTACCTCAGTTACCTTAGAGGTGAAGAAATCGACACCCTCCTCGGCATGGTCACATACGAGCAGTTGTAGGGACGCCCCCTGCTCCACTACTATCAGATTGTGAGTGAAAGACATCAGAGGAGCTTCCGAAAGCGACATATTTATCAGCTGTAGAGGTCTTTGGGCGGTGGTGCCTTTTTTTACATAAATAAAATATCCGTCTTGTACGAAAGTCGAATTGAACGCCGTCATAGCGTCTCGCGACTTGTCCGAGAGAGTGTGCAGGTATCGTCCTACCACTTCGGGGTAGAGTCGTTCGGCATCGGATAGGGTGCAGAACTCTACTCCTTCGGGCAACGACTGTCGTTGGTCGTCGGCAATATAGAATTTGTCGTTCAACATAAAGCCAAGTACTGCATTTATCGACGGTATTTTGCAGCGAAATAATCCATTTTCGTCTATTGCCGCCGCAGGACGGTCGACATCGATTTCGTACTCCGCATTCAAGGCATCGACAATACTGCTATTGAGGTAGGCTTCTGTCTTTCTCGACGGGAATCCTTTCTGCTCGAATTCAGCAAAAGCATCGTCGCGAAACCTGTTGAGCACAGGAGTCGAATATTCTTTTATCCGTTCCGATAGTTCACGGTATAATTGTATGTAGTTTCTCATAGCAGTTACTCATTTTTAATCCAGTCGTATCCCTTCTCTTCGAGTTCGAGAGCGAGCGATTTGTCGCCTGTCTTCACTATCTGGCCTTTGTAAAGGATATGTACGTAGTCGGGTACGATATAGTCGAGCAGACGTTGATAGTGAGTGATGATTATAGAGGCGTTGTCGGGCGATTTAAGGGAGTTTACTCCGTGAGCTACCACCCTTAGAGCGTCGATATCGAGTCCTGAGTCTGTCTCGTCGAGTATGGCTAATTTTGGGTCGAGCATAGCCATTTGGAATATTTCGTTACGTTTCTTCTCTCCTCCCGAGAAACCTTCGTTCACCGAACGTCCGGCGAGTCTGTTGTCGAGTTCGACAAGAGCCTGTTTTTCACGCATAAGTTTCAGAAACTCAGCGGGAGAGATTGGCTCCAATCCTTTGTATTTGCGTTGTGCGTTGATGGCGGCACGCATAAAGTTGGTCATACTCACTCCTGGTATCTCTACCGGATATTGGAACGAAAGGAATATGCCCTCGCAGGCACGGTCTTCGGGCGAAAGTTCGAGAAGGTTTTTGCCCATAAACTCTACACTACCTTCGGTTACCTCAAACGCAGAATTGCCCACAAGCACACTGCTGAGCGTACTTTTCCCCGAGCCGTTAGGTCCCATTATAGCGTGTACCTCACCTTTTTTTACCTCGAGATTGATACCTTTGAGTATCTCTTTGCCGTTTACCGAGGCGTGTAGGTCTTTTATCTTTAGCATTGTAGTATCTGTTTTTATTAATTGTTCATTTTGGAAATAAATTGCGGCTGCAAAGGTACATTTTTTTTTATTATTCTCTGTTTGCCTATGCCCTGCAAATCTTATCTCTTAGCCGCTATATATTGCCTTGCCGACTACAATTTATAATATCTATTTTGCTATTCTAAAAAAAAGATATAATTTTGTGCCTCGATTTTTCAGTAATTAATTTTTTCAGTAATAGTAAATATCTATGGAAAACACCCAAAAACAAGGCAAACACGAAGAGAAAAATATGGGCGAGATGCTCTCACGTGCCGAAATATTCTTCGAACAACACCAGAAAGCAATATACTACTCGCTTATAGCTATCGTGGCTATCGTCGTACTGATATTCGTAAGCAAGAAGTACTATTTCGAGCCGAAAAACGAAGAGGTATCGGCCAAACTCGTATGGTGCGAACAGAACCTTGCGCGCGACTCTTTCGCCTTGGCTCTCAACGGCGACGGTATCAACAGCGGATATGCCGAGATATACTCGTCGTACAAGCTTACGAAAGCCAAAAACGAAGCCGCTATCGGTGCCGCTATCTGTGCATTCAATCTCGGTAAATTCGACGAAGCTATCGACTACGCCAAGAAAGCAAACCGCAAGTCGTTCAACTTCGCTCCCGCTATGGACGGACTTATCGGCGACTGCTACGTAGAGAAAGGCAATATAAAAGAGGCTATCGAATATTTCGATAAGGCTGCCGCCTACAAAAACGAAGCTCTCTCGGCTCGTTTCCTCAAGAAAGCTGGTGACTTGTATATGTTTGAGCTCAAAGACAGCAAAAAGGCGCTCGAATACTATCAGACCATAAAAGATAAGTATTTCAATAGCCCCGAAGCCGGCGAAATAGACAAATATATAGAACTCGCATCGAAATAATATATATAACAATTGATCGTGCCGACAAATGACTATATTTGTCGGCTTTATATTTAGTAATATCTCTTATTTGTTTCAAATATGAATATAGCAGTAGTAGGAACGGGTTATGTGGGATTGGTCTCAGGTGCGTGCTTCTCCGAAATGGGGATAAACGTTACCTGCGTCGATATCGACAAAAACAAGATAGAGAGTCTACGCAAAGGTATAGTGCCTATCTACGAACCGAATCTTACGGAAATGGTGATAAAAAATCATCGTGCCGGCCGACTACATTTTGCTACCAACCTCCTTGAGTGTCTGCACGATGTAGAGGTGGTCTTCTGTGCCGTAGGTACTCCACCCGACGAAGACGGAGCCGCCGACCTACAATATGTGCTCGATGTAGCTCGTATCGTAGGGCAGAATATCGATAAATATACGCTGTTTGTCACGAAAAGTACAGTCCCTGTCGGTACGTCGGAGCGGGTGAAAGATGTTATAGAAAAAGAGATTGCTCGTCGAGGACTCAGTGTCGAATTCGACGTAGCCTCCAATCCTGAATTTCTCAAAGAAGGTGCTGCCGTAAAAGACTTTATGAGTCCCGACCGCATAGTAGTAGGTGTGGAGACCCTCAGAGCCCGCCAGATAATGGACAGACTCTACAAGCCTTTCACTCTCAATCGTTATCGTATGATATACACCGACATACCTTCGGCAGAGATGATAAAATACGCCGCCAACGCTATGCTGGCAACACGAATTTCGTTTATGAACGAGATAGCCAACCTATGCGACTTGGTAGGAGCCGATGTCAATATGGTGCGTCAGGGTATCGGGGCAGACTCGCGTATAGGCAATAAGTTTCTCTATCCCGGCTGCGGCTATGGCGGCAGTTGTTTCCCCAAAGATGTGAAAGCTCTCATTCGCACCGCCTCCGAAAATGGTTACAACATGCGTATATTGCAGGCAGTAGAGGATGTGAACAACTACCAGAAAGGTATATTGTTCGACAAGCTGAGCAAAGTCTTCGACTCCGACCTCAAGGGTAAGACCGTGGCTCTGTGGGGATTGTCGTTCAAGCCCGAGACCGACGATATGCGCGAAGCTCCTTCGCTCGTGGTAATCGACAGACTCGTCGGAGCCGGCTGTACAGTAAAGGTTTACGACCCCATAGCGATGGACGAATGTCGTCGTCGAATAGGCGATAAGGTGATTTATTCGGCAGATATGTACGACGCCGTCGAAGGAGCCGACGCTCTGCTACTGCTTACCGAATGGAAAGAGTTTCGTATGCCGTCGTGGAGCAAGGTAGCTCAATCGATGGCAAAACCCGTAGTAATCGACGGACGAAACATATACGACAAAAAGGAGATGGACGACAACGGATTCGTTTACCTGCATATTTAACCACAAAAATACAACTGCCGCAACTATGGACAGAATAGCAATCATCGGACTCGGATACGTCGGGCTACCTCTTGCGATAGAGTTCGGTAAGAAATATAGAGTAATAGGATTCGATATAAACAAGGAGAGGATACAGGAGCTCCAAAAAGGCAGAGACCACACTCTGGAAGCCGATTTGGACGGGCTCAGGTATGCCACCGATATACATCGGTCTGACCCCGATAGAGGGTTGTCTTTTTCGGCCAAAGAAGACGATATCGCAGAGTGCAATATATACATAGTTACCGTACCCACTCCTATCGATAGCTTCAATACCCCCGACCTCAAACCGCTCATAAAAGCCTCTCAAACAGTGGGTAGAGTGATATCAAGCGGCAATATAGTTATTTACGAATCTACTACTTACCCCGGCTGCACCGAAGAAGATTGTATTCCCGAGATAGAGAGAGTATCGGGGCTGGTATTCAATAAAGACTTTTTCGCGGGTTACTCGCCCGAGCGCATCAACCCCGGCGATAAGATAAACACTCTGACAAAGATAAAAAAGGTAACCTCCGGCTCCACTCCCGAGATAGCCGACAGAGTAGACAATCTATATCGCTCCATTATAGAGGCGGGCACACACAAAGCCCCATCGATAAAGGTAGCCGAAGCATCGAAAATCATCGAAAATTCGCAACGCGACCTCAATATATCGTTTGTCAACGAACTTGCATTCATCTTCGACAAAGTGGGTATCGATACCAACGATGTCATAGAGGCGGCTGCTACAAAATGGAATTTTCTGCGTTACCAACCGGGACTCGTCGGCGGACACTGCATATCGGTAGACCCGTATTATTTGGTGAAAAAAGCTGAAAAGCTCGGCTATATCCCGCAAGTAATCTTATCGGGACGACACGTAAACAACGCTATGGCATCGTTCATTGCCAGCAAGGTGATGAAACTTATGATAAACAAAGGACTTCCCATCAAAGACTCGAATATACTGATACTCGGAGTAAGCTTCAAAGAGAATTGCCCCGATATAAGAAATACCAAAGTAGTGGATATATATCGCGAATTCAGAGAGTTCGGAGCTAATGTAGATATCTACGACAACTGGGTCGACAGCGACGAACTGTATAATGAATACGGAGTACGCACTATTGCACAGATAGACAAAGACAAGAAATACAGTGCAATAGTATTGGCAGTGGCTCACGACAATTTCAAAAACATAGACTTTGAGTATTACCACAAGGCAGGTACGGTAGTATTCGACGTCAAGTCGGTCGTAGACCGTCGGTTTGTCGACGGCAGACTGTAAGCAATCTCACTCCCGCACATATATAAAGAATAAACTATTTATGTATAACATTGATACTCCGACGGAAACAATATTGAAAAACAAAAACATCAAAGCCATATTCTTCGATATGGACGGTATTTTGTTCAACTCTATGCCCTATCATGCAGAGGCATGGCACAAGGCTCTTTTACATTTCGGGCTCGAATTTTCGCCTTACGAAGCCTATCTGCACGAGGGACGTACTGCCGATAGTACTATCGACGCCATATACAATAAGTTATACGGACACGATGCCGACCGTAAGACCAAAGACGAAATATATGCACTGAAATCCTCAATATTCGGTGGGTACCCCGCTCCAAAGCCTATCGAGGGCATATCGGAGGTATTACAGTGGGTCAAACAGCAAAACATTAATTTACTTGTCGTTACCGGTTCGGCTCAGGTATCGCTTTTCGAGAAATTGCAAGAGTATTTCCCCTCCGTATTCGAAAGGAATCATATCGTATCTGCCTTCGAAGTAAAACACGGCAAGCCTCACCCCGAGCCCTATCTGACGGCTCTAAAGATAGCCGGTGTCGACGCCGAAGAGGCGTTGGTCATAGAAAACGCTCCTCTTGGCATACGTTCGGGGAGAGCGGCAGGAATATTCACAATAGGCGTAAATACAGGCATATTGACTCGCGACGACCTTAAAGAAGCCGGAGCCAACTTGGTGCTCGATAATATACAGCAGTTGAGAGAGTTATTGAAAGAGCTCAATTTTGTGCATCGATAAATAATTGTTTTTAGAGTCGGCAACCTCTCCGTATGCGAAAGATGAAATATTGTGTCGTTGTACCCGTATATAATTCTGAAACACACGTATCTGACGTAATAAACGACGTATTGCAATATACCCAAGACATAATCGTCGTAAACGACGGCTCTACCGACGCTACTCTGCAGGTTGTCAGTCGCTTTGTCGGTATCGATGTAGTATCGTACTCACAAAACAGAGGTAAAGGCTACGCTATAAGCAAGGGATTCGACCGCGCTCTTACACAAGGGTTTACGCACACCGTAACTATCGATGCCGACGGGCAACACAAGGCATGCGACATACCAAAACTGGTAGAAACAGCCTCAAGACACGAAGATGCACTTATAATAGGTTCTCGGCATTTCGGAAACCCATTTATGCCACAAGGCAATAGGTTTGCCAACCGATTTTCGAACTTTTGGTTTCGCCTACAGACGGGTATCAGACTACCCGACACACAGACAGGTTTCCGCTTGTATCCACTGCTAAAAATGGGTAAAATGCGACCGTTCACACGCCGCTACGAAGCCGAATTGGAGCTTCTCGTTCGTGCTGCATGGCGCAATATAGAGCTCATTACCACTACGATAGACGTATACTACCCTCCAGCCGACGAACGCATATCGCATTTCCGCAAAGGTAGAGACTTCATAAGAATATCATTGCTCAATACAGTACTGTGTATCATTGCTCTATCGTATGGCTATCCGTCGATGTTTGTCAGAAAATTGTGGAAAAAATTTTCTCGTACGAGCTAAGTGTTCGTAATCCAATAAATTTTATTATCTTTGCACTTCGAATTTAATAGATAATGTTTAGTATCTAAATCATTGAGATTCATTGCGTAGTGTGGTGACTACTCAGTGGTTGGCACTGCTAAAAAGAATGTAAACATAAAAAATTTTAAAAGAAAATGCGTCAAACAAACTTCGAAGAGTTATTGGAAGCAGGTGCTCATTTCGGGCATATGAAAAGAAAGTGGAATCCGGCGATGGCTCCTTACATCTTTATGGAGCGTAATGGCATACATATTATGGATTTGCACAAAACCGTTGCCAAGATAGAAGAGGCAGCCAAGGCAATACGTCAGATAGCTATGTCTGACAAGAAAATATTATTCGTAGCAACCAAAAAGCAGGCAAAGCAGATAGTTGCCGACAGAGCTGCCGAAGCCGGTATGCCGTATATCACAGAGCGTTGGGCGGGTGGTATGCTTACCAACTTCCAGACGATACGCAAAGCCGTAAAAAAGATGGATGCTATCGACAAAATGTCTACCGACGGCACTTTGGATACGATGTCTAAACGCGAAAGACTGCAAATCAGCCGTCAACGCGAGAAGCTCGAGCTTAACCTCGGTTCCATATCGGATATGACCAGAATACCTGCTGCTATATTCGTTGTCGATGTAATGAAAGAACACATTGCCGTCTCCGAAGCCAACAAGCTCGGTATACCTGTGTTCGGTATCGTAGATACCAACTCCGACCCGACCAACATCGATTTCGTAATACCTTGCAACGACGATGCTACCAAAGCAATAGACATAATACTGTCTGTCATGGTAGATGCTATCAAAGAGGGACGTCAAGAGATGAAGATGAACAAAGCAGAAGAGGATACGCCGGCTACAATCGAAGTAAAGGGCGAGATACGTGCCAGAGCAAGACGTACGCGTCGCGAGACCGAAGGTAGCAACGAAGTAAAAAGTGAAGGTAACGAAGAGTAAATTTTGAATATTATCGAAAAAATAAAACGTTGCCCTCACATCCAATCAGTGTGAACGGTAACGTTTTTTGTTGTAAAAAAAGTAAATACAAACAATTTAAAAATATAGGAATAAATATTATGGCAGTAACAATGGCGGACATACAGAAACTCCGCACAATGACAGGTGCCGGTATGATGGACTGTAAGAATGCTCTTACGGAGGCAATCGGCGATATTGAAAAAGCAATAGAACTCATACGCAAACGCGGACAGGCTATCGCCGCTAAGCGTAGCGACAGAGAAGCGTCGGAAGGTTGTGTTCTGGCAGGTATCAAAGGCGATTTTGCTGCAATAGTGGCAGTGAAATGCGAAACGGACTTCGTGGCAAAAAATGCCGATTTCGTTGGTCTGACACAAAAGATACTCAACGCAGCTCTCGATAAACAACCCACTACATTGGACGAACTTCTTGCTATCAGTATCGATGGACGTACTGTAAACGAATTGATTACCGAACGTTCGGGCGTTACGGGCGAAAAGATGGAGCTCGGATACTATGAGTTTGTAAAAGGAGCTTATGTGGTAGAATATAACCATACGGGAAATAAGCTGTCTACTATCGTGGCTTTCGAGAAAGCCGGCGTCGACCGCCAAGTAGCTCGTGATATAGCTATGCAGGTAGCCTCTATGAACCCGATTGCTCTTACCAAAGAGGGTATCCCCGAAAAAATCGTTAACCAAGAGCTCGAAATCGGTCGCGACAAAGCACGTCAAGAAGGTAAACCCGAAAATATTATAGAAAATATTGCACAGGGTCGTTTGGCAAAATTCTTCAAAGAAGCCACACTTCTCTCACAAGAGTTTATCAAAGACAGCAAACAGTCTGTAGAACAGTATGCGAAAGCACACAACGCTATGCCGACAGACTTCAAACGAGTTACTCTCAATCAAGAATAAGAAGTTCGACTACTTCATTATCAAAAAATAAGATGGAGTGTTCGTTTCCGAACACTCCATCTTATTTTTTTTCCCCTGCCCAGTACTTTATTTTAAATTATCACACTCTTCAACATTTCTTCGTCATTGCTTTCTGTTTTTTTGCATTCTACAAAAAAAGTATTACTTTTGTTGCCTTGTATTCAATATATACGATATCGTCTATTTTATGAAAGAAATAGCAAATACCATATCTCACACAGCAGTATACGGCAGAGTCATAGGCAGTACAATATGCTGTACATCAAACGTCTATTTCTTAATTCCGTCAATTTTCGTCCATAATCTAAAGAAAACGATACATATACCGCTCGCTTCGCGTTGGCGAGGGTGGCATATTAGTGAACAAATAAAAAATCTCAAAATAAAAATGACAAAAGATTTACACCAGCAGCTCAAGGAGCAATTGAAAAAAGTAAAAATCGAAGTGGGTGCAAACGACAACAAGAGAGAGTTTGCCGTCTTCGAACGTTTCCCCGATTTCGTACCCTACATAGCCGAGGGATACGGCGATAGTAAAAAGATACTTCTCATCTGGGAGAGCTATTATGCATCGTGCAAAGATAGTATCGAAATCGTAAAGTCTCCCGAAAAGTGGTATTTCGATGCTCCGCAGGAGTGTATCGATAGTTTGAGAGAGTTTGGTCGGCAGAACGAAGAAGCGTGCCGTCACTGGAACTTTGCAAGTAAAATGTACCCCGACGGCAGAGACCGCAAGAGTCGCACCTTCGCCAATGTAGCAAATGTCTTCAAGGAGTTTATACCCAAAGGCGAAGACCCTTTCTGCTACTGTGCGGGCTACAACTTCTATATACGCCCGGCTAAAGAAGGAGCGTCTATAAAGGACAAACCTATCGACAGAGAAATTGCAGCCAAGACGCTCCTGAAGGTGATAGATATACTGGAGCCTGAATATGTATTATTTCTCAGTGAGAAGTCTTACGAAGTATTCGAAGCGTATCGAAATGAAGTTTCTTCGAAGCCATTATTCGCTTCGTTCTGTCATCCTGCAAGTCCGTGGTGGTATCGCAAGCATGGCGACGACAAGCTAAGCGCCAAAGAGCGTTTTACAAAATTTCTTAGCGATAAAGTATTTAATAAATAAACAACAAATAAATCAATAATGCATTATGTATAGAAATACAAGAAAGAGAGTAGCCCTCGTAGTACTGGGGCTTATAGCAATAAGTAGCACCCTCGTAGCTCAGCAGTACGACTTCAAAGTAGGGCAGCTATATTACGAAATCACCGACACCGTAACCCGTAAGGTAGCTATAGTACCGGAGAAATCAAGTTATCCGTATTATAATAACGTACCCACAGGAGCTATAACTATCCCTGCCACAGTAGCAAACGGAGGCAATACTTATAGTGTTACGAGTATTGGAAAGAGTGCTTTTTCCAGATGTAATAGCCTTACTTCTATCGATATTCCAAATAGCATAACGAGTATCGGACAGTGGGCTTTTTCCGGCTGTAGCGGTCTTACCTCTATCAATATTCCAAGTAGTGTAACGAGTATTGAAGGATGGGCTTTTTCCGGCTGTAGCAGCCTTACCTCTATTACTATCCCAAACAGTGTAACGAGTATCGGAGAGAATGCTTTTTCCGGCTGTAGCGGACTTAGGAATGTAGTTATACCTGGACGTATTAATTTTAAAGACAATTTTAGTACATATTCCAATATCGATACTGTCATTATAGCGGGTGGTTCGGATTCTATTTGTAACTCATCGTTTCAGAGATGTTCAAAAATCAAGTATATATCTATTCCAAATAGTGTAACGAGTATCGGAAGGGAGGCTTTTTTCGATTGTAGCGGACTTACCTATATCACTATTCCAAGTAGTGTTACAAGTATTGGACAGTATGCTTTTTCCGGCTGTAGCGGTCTTACCTCTATCAATATTCCAAGTAGTGTAACGAGTATTGAAGGATGGGCTTTTTCCGGCTGTAGCAGCCTTACCTCTATTACTATCCCAAACAGTGTAACGAGTATCGAAAGGTGGGCTTTTTCCGACTGTAGAGGACTTACCTCTATCAATATTCCAAATAGTGTAACGAGTATCGGAAAGTATGCTTTTACCGGCTGTAGCGGACTTACCTCTATCACTATTCCCAATAGTGTAACGAGTATTGGAGAGAGTGCTTTTTCCAGTTGTAATAGCCTTACCTCTATCAATATACCAAACAGCATAACGAGTATCGGAGAGTATGCTTTTAGAGACTGTAGGGGTCTTACCTCTATTACTATCTCTAATGGTATAACTAAAATTGGAAATGGTACCTTTTATAATTGTACAAGCCTTAATTCTATCACTATTCCCACAGGAGTAGACTCTATAGGAGATAATAATTTTAATTATTATGATAGAGGAGTTTTCGAGGGGTGTACAGGGCTGATTTCTATCAATATTCCAAATAGTGTAAGATATATTGGAAGAAAGGCTTTTTTCGGTTGCACCAGCCTTACCTCTATTGATATCCCAAACAGTGTAACGAGTATCGGAAGAGAGGCTTTTTCCAGTTGTAATAGCCTTACCTCTATCGATATTCCAAATAGTGTAACGAGTATTGGTATACGTGCTTTTTTCGATTGTAGTAGTCTTGCCGCTATTACTATCCCAAGTAGTATAACGAGTATCGGAGGGGAGGCTTTTTCCGATTGTAGCGATCTTGCAGCCGTTGCTGTCGGTTGGCAGACACCTCTTGCGATAGACGCAAGTGTATTCCATGGGATTACATTGAATAGAATAAAACTGATAGTACCTACCGGCAAGAAAAATGTCTATCAAACAGCACCTGTATGGAAAAGATTTAATCCTATAGTAGATTCGGACAACTATACCATTACTTACCATCAATTGCCGGGCGGCACGTTCCGTATCCTGAACGGTACGCAAGAGGTCACCTCGGGCAGCAGTGTAGATCATGGTACGGTACTTACCATCGAAGCAAGAGCTGCCGAACACTATAAACTCGATAGTATCCTTG
>CAJPNS010000019.1 GCA_905372135.1 Porphyromonadaceae bacterium
GCAAGCAAAATAGAGGTGCTGTCTCAGTGGGTAACTCATTTAAAGAGCCTCGTACATTTAGCTTGTTGTACTCACTCCGTGAGAATGAACTTGGCGAGCTACTCTATAAGTATGCCGATGTATATCTGAATATGAGCAGTAACCTGTTCGAATTGTGGCAGAAGAGCGACTTTGCAGGCAAGGGCTTCAAGGTAGTCGATAAAAACAAGATACTCCTTACCGAGCCTACTGCTACGATAGAACGCCTTGTCTTACAACCCGAAGAACTCTACCTGCTCGAAGCCGAAGTAAACTTCTTCACTCAAGAAGAGCCCGAAAATAATGAGTTTGTGTTCGATATAGCCGAGTATATCGACGACGAAAATGAAGGCAAAGAGCTTATAGGTGGCGAGACCTACATCGCTATCCGCAACCCTGAAAGAGACTCTTACTTCAAGGCAAAGGCTGTGGACGACAAGACTGTACTTCCGGCAGAGCCTGTGTCGTTCAGGGCAGAGCCGATAAGCGAAGATGCCGTATACACGTGGTTCGACCAAAAGGGCGATACCGTAGCTCACGGCTTGAACCTCACCGTAACTCCGACTTCGACTCAGCACTACAAGCTCGAAGTAGTAGCCACTGCCGACGGCTTCAAAGACTACGACTCGGTACGTGCCACTGTTCGCAACGGAGCGATTGTATCGCTATCGCCAAATCCGACAGATAATCAGCTTACTATCACATATCGTCTGGCAGCAGGTATCACCAACGCCACGATAGAGATAAGCGATGTACAAAACCTTAGCGTACAGTCGTATCCCGTTACGGCGGCAGCTACCACAAAAACGGTATCGCTTGCTGGTCTTACCGCCGGCACCTACGTGGTGAAACTCATCATAAATGGTGAGACTGTAGATACTCGACAGGTAATAAAAAACTAAGTAATGTATAACTATAATTCATTAATTAAAAGCGGGTTACTCAAAGAAAGGGTAACCTGCTTTTTCTCCGATAGCAATAATTATAACTTTATATGAACTTTTTAGTCTCTTGTAATCAAATGATATGGTTGTAGGTAAAAAATTACCTTACAAAAGTCGGACTGTGTGGCACAGACTATTAGTCGAGTACATTACCCGAGCTTTCAGACAGACGTATCATCTCGTCGTACTGTTCGGGTGTAAGGTCGAGCAGGTAATAATTCCTCGGGTCTTGGGGCTGTCCTTTAAGACGAACTTCGTAGTGCAGGTGCGGTGCGGTCGATTTACCCGTATTGCCGACAAGACCTATTACTTCGCCTCGCTTTACGCTTTGTCCTTGGCGTACGAGTATCTTGCTCTGGTGTGCGTACAGAGTCTCATAGTTGGAGCCGTGGTTGATAATGACACACATACCGTATCCTTGTTGCCAGCCGGCAAACGAAACTTTACCGTTGCCCGTAGCGTAAATATCCGTACCTGATGGGGCTGCAAAGTCCATGCCTGCGTGAAATCTTTTTACGTGATATATCGGGTCTACTCTATAGCCGTAGCCCGAGGCAAGTCTCCGTAAGTCTTTGTTCATAAGAGGCTGTATGGCAGGCAGATTCTGCAGGCGATCCTCGTTTTGTTTGGCAAGCAACACCAATTCGTCGTACGACTTCGACTGAACATAGATAGATTTTGCCAAATTATTGGTTTTCTTCGATATATAGTTCATAAGGTCGGCATTACTCATTTCTGAGATTTTGTCGTAATATTGCAAACTGCTGTCTTGGTTTAGCTCTATAGGATCTGCTTGGAAAATAACACGGTACAGGTTATTGTCGCGAAAACGGAGGTCGTTCATAACGCCGTTCATCTCATTTATTTGCTTTTCGACCATCTTATAGCGATTTCGCAAATCTTCGTTATCTTTTCGGAGCGACTTCTCGGTGGGCGACGAGAAAAATTTCGAAACCACAAAAAAAGTTGCAATACCTATCGTTATACCCACAAACGTGTAGACACCAATAGCTTTGAGAACCTTCAAAAAAGTAACCTCTATCTTTTCGTACGATAAGGTCTCTTTATTAAAATGATATTTTATCTTTTTTGCCATCTGTCGCTTGTAGGGTAGTAATAGCGTTACGATTTACGTCGATGCAAAAATACTATTTTTTTTGTAATTTTGCCGCAAATTTTACGACGGCAGGTAGCTTTTCGCCTTTTTATACCGAAAGTTACATTCGTCTTTTTTTTCACCAAAAACACTCTATATGAACTCCAAAGAGACAAGAAAGGCTTTTCTCGATTTTTTTCGAGGCAAACAACATAAAATAGTTCCATCTGCTCCGATGGTCATCAAAGACGACCCTACTTTGATGTTTACCAATGCGGGTATGAACCAGTTTAAGAATATAATACTCGGCAACGACCCGATAAAATACACGCGTGTGGCAGATACTCAGAAGTGTTTGCGTGTCAGCGGGAAACATAATGACCTCGAGGAGGTCGGACACGACACATACCACCATACGATGTTCGAGATGTTGGGCAACTGGTCGTTTGGCGATTACTTCAAGAAAGAGGCTATATCGTGGGCTTGGGAGTTCCTGACCGAGGTCATAAAACTCGATAAAGACAGGCTGTACGTAACCGTTTTCGAAGGCTCTAAAGAAGATGGTCTCTCGCGCGACGACGAAGCTGCCGCAATGTGGGAGCAGTTTTTGCCAAAAGAACGCATTATCGACGGCAATAAAAAAGACAATTTCTGGGAGATGGGCGACGTCGGTCCCTGTGGTCCTTGCTCGGAGATACATATCGATATACGTCCGCAAGCCGAACGCGATGCTGTCGACGGACTTACGCTCGTCAATGGCAGTCATCCGCAGGTGATAGAGATATGGAATCTGGTTTTTATGCAATACGACCGTAAGGCTGACGGTTCGCTGACGTCGTTGCCTAACAAGGTGATAGACACGGGAATGGGCTTCGAGCGGCTCTGTATGGCTTTGCAGGGCAAATCATCGAACTACGACACAGATATCTTCCAACCCATTATACAGGAGATAGCCAAAATCTCCGGCATTAGCTACGGGCAAGATGTAAAAACCGATGTAGCTATGCGTGTCATAGCCGACCACATACGGACGATAGCATTCTCCATTGCCGACGGACAACTACCGTCGAACGCCAAAGCAGGTTATGTCATTCGGCGTATCCTGCGGCGTGCAGTACGATACGGATATACGTTTCTCGGACAGCGTGAGGCGTTTATGTACCGCCTTGTACCTATTCTGTGCAGTGTTATGGGCGATAATTTCACAGAGATAATCTCGCAAAGAGACCTCATAGAGAAGGTGATAAAGGAAGAAGAAGAGGCTTTCTTGCGTACTCTGGAGACGGGTATCCGCTTGCTCGAGAAGAATATGCCGACTGCCAAAGGCGGTGTGCTGAGCGGTGAGGTGGCTTTTACCCTGTACGATACTTACGGTTTCCCGTTAGACCTTACGGAGCTTATCCTGCGGGAGAATGGTATGACCGTCGATGTTGCGGAGTTCGACTCCGAGATGAAGAAGCAGAAAGAGAGGGCACGCAACGCCGCCACTGTCGAGACCGACGACTGGGTGGTCGTTTCCGACGGCGATAGCCTATTTGTAGGTTACGACCAATATTGTACCGAAACAAAAATAATTCGTTACCGCAAGGTAAAGCAAAAAAATAAGGAATATTATCAGCTGGTATTGTCGCGGACGCCGTTCTATGCCGAGAAGGGCGGACAGGTAGGCGATAGCGGCAAACTCACGGGCTCCGAAGACGGAAGCCTCGTAGAGATATTCGATACAAAGACCGAAAACAATCTGCACGTGCACCTTGCCGATAAGCTACCGAGCAACGTCGCTCAGACGTTTACGGCAGAGATAAACACAGAGAGCCGCCTTGCTACGGCACGCAACCACACGGCTACGCACATATTGCACGAGGCTCTTCGCGAGGTGCTCGGCAAGCACGTCGAACAAAAGGGGTCGTACGTGTGTGCCGACAATTTAAGGTTCGACTTTTCGCATTTCCAAAAGATGACCGACGACGAGATACGTCGGGTCGAAACCATTGCCAACCGTCGCATAAGAGACAACTATCCGCTCGAAGAGATGCGTCAGTTGCCTATTGCCGAGGCTCGTGCGATGGGAGCAATAGCTCTTTTCGGAGAGAAGTATGGTGAAACGGTACGCGTCGTCAAATTCGGCTCGTCAGTCGAACTATGCGGCGGCACACACGTAAGCCGAACGGGCGATATAGGTATGGTGAAGATTGTTGCCGAGAGCTCCGTGGCAGCGGGTGTACGTCGTATCGAAGCCATTACGGGCGAGGCTGTCGAGAAGCTCATATATATGCACGAATATGTGATAAGCTCGGCAAAAGAGCTATTCAACAATACGCCCGACTTGCTCAAAGCTATACAACACGCTGTAAAAGAGAACAAAGAGTTGCAGAAGCGGGTCGAAGATTTCAGTCTCGAGAAGATTGCTTCGATGTGCCAAGAACTGCTCAAAGAGGCACGGACGGCGAACGGTATCAGACAGATACGTCTGAAAACGACTCTGCCACCCGATATGATAAAGACTCTTATGTTTCAACTCCGCAACACTTCGAACGACAACCTATTTGCCGTCATCGGCTCGGTGCACGACAATAAGCCCTCGCTAACGGTGCTGGTATCCGACGACCTTGTGGCAAAAGGGTTCAACGCTGTGCAGATAGTACGGCAAGCCGCCAAACACATACAGGGCGGTGGTGGCGGACAGCCGTTCTTTGCTCAGGCGGGCGGCAAGAACCCCAACGGGCTCGACGACGCTATTGCCGAAGCGTTCAAGGTGTGATGGCGTATCGTGTTGATTTATAAGCGATAGCACTTTATATCACTTTTTGTACGAAGGTGTAATATTTTTTTGTACCTTTGCAAACTTATTCTCATAACATAAATAATAGAAAATGAGACAACTTAAAATCACACCATCTATTACAAATCGTGAAAGTGACTCATTAGATAAGTATCTGCAAGAGATTGGCAGAGAGGAGCTTATTACTATTGAGCAAGAGGTAGAGCTGGCACAGAGGATTCATAAAGGTGACCATGCCGCACTCGACAAGCTCATACGAGCCAATTTGCGTTTTGTAGTATCTGTTGCCAAACAGTATCAAAATCAGGGATTATCTCTTCCCGACCTTATCGACGAAGGCAACCTCGGTCTGATAAAAGCTGCCGAAAAATTCGATGAAACCAGAGGATTTAAGTTTATTTCTTATGCCGTATGGTGGATTCGTCAGTCGATTTTACAAGCATTAGCAGAGCAGTCGAGGATAGTACGCCTACCCCTTAATCAGGTAGGTTCGCTCAATAAAATTAACAAGGCATTTCAGCGTTTCGAGCAAGAGCATGAGCGACTTCCGTCGATCGAAGAGATAGCCGCAGACTTAGACCTACCTCTCGAAAAAGTAGCCGATACGATGAAAGTATCGGGCAGACATATATCGGTAGATGCACCATTCGTAGACGGCGAAGACAATTCGTTGCTCGACGTGCTTATGAACGACAATTCGCCCATAGCCGACCAATCGCTTATGAGCGAGTCGTTACTTACAGAGATAGAGCGTACGTTGGATGCGTTGTTGCAAGAAAGAGAGAGAGATATCGTAAAAATGTTTTTTGGTATAGGAGGTCCCGAGATGACTCTCGAAGAGATAGGCGACCAGTTTGGGCTTACACGCGAGAGAGTGCGACAGATAAAAGAAAAGGCTATCAGACGCCTGAGAAACAACTCCAAGAACAAACTGCTCAAAGTATATTTGGGTTGATGTTTTTTAGTAAAAAAACACTTTAATAAAAGGGATAATACTTACTTTGTTTATCCTACGAAAAAAAGGACAGACCGATTGTGAGCCTGTCCTTTCTTATTTCGTGCAATTCAACTAATTGAATGAATATGAAGCTCCTGCCGATAGCCAGAATCCCGATTGCGGGATATTACCGAAATCTACATATCTGTTATTGAATATATTATTAGCATTTACAAATAGGTCGAATCCACTAAGTGTATACTCTACTCTGAGGTCTAAAATGAAAAACGGTCTGTACGCTACTACTCCGTTTTCTTTAAGGTCTACGTATTGAGTATATACTCCTTCGCGGTCTTGCCAACGGCATTTCCATACCATCGACATGTTTTTTACGATATCGTGCTTAAGTGTGGCTGTGAGTTTGTGTTTCAGATAGTTGAATACATATCTCGATATCGGATTTGTTTCGCTGGCATCGCTACTATTCTGAGTAAGATATTGGTAACCTATTTGCAGACTTTCGATAGGTTGATTGCTGCCTATCAGCTGTTTGAAGCCGATAGAGGTGTTGATACTTGCCCCGAACGTACGCAAAAGGCTACCCCGTTTTATATTGGTAGAGTACCATTTCTTATCGCTGTCGTTATACATCCAGTCGATAAGGTTTTCGCCCTCAGAGACAAAGAACAACCCACTCATACTCATCCACCTACCGTTCAAGCGTGCACCACACTCTATCGAACGAGTATATTCGGATAGCAACTTGGGGTTACCTACGTGTGTACGAGTGGTATAATACATTTCTGTAAATGTGGGCATACGTGTAGCAGTATTCCAAGAGGCGTATATATTTAGCTTATCTACAGGACGATACGATATGTTTACAGACGGATAAAAAGCCATTTTATTCACTATCGCAGTGTTGTGATTGAGTATGCCACCTGCCGAAATGGTGATTTTATCGAATACTATATTGTGTTCGACGAAATAATTGATATTTGTCCTTCCGTAAGATTTAGTATATTTGCCGATAGCTTCTTCCATCTTCTCACCAAGTACGGAGCTGAGTATACCTTCGTTTCGTATCTCGCCGCCGAATCCCGTTATACCGAGAGCCCACGTATATTGGGTGTTGAGGTTGATACCGAATACATCGCTGCGATGATAGTTGTGGTCTGTGTACCAGGCAGGTACGTCGGGCGTTCCCTCTCTTATCAGTTGGAAACAGTCGTAGTGTCGGCTCCAATACATCTGTGGTATTAGTTTGAGTTTTCCGTATGTCTGGCCACTTATAGAGGCGAATATACTTTTGGTATCGTCGTATTGGTCGGGGAAACT
Organism: Porphyromonadaceae bacterium; assembly: GCA_905372135.1. Classification (GTDB taxonomy): domain Bacteria; phylum Bacteroidota; class Bacteroidia; order Bacteroidales; family Paludibacteraceae; genus F0058. The sequence goes on from CAJPNS010000019.1 coordinate 7,116, forward strand.
TGGCGTGTAGAACGTGTTGGCTCCATATTTTTTACCGTTATAGCCCATCTGTATCGATATATCTGCTACGTCACTTACCGACAATCTACTGTGTAGCAATGTATTTATTATATTATAATCACTATTACGTATATAACCATCAGACCTTCCGTAACTTGCCGATACACTCACTGACGCAGCCTCTCCTTTGTATGCTCCACGTGCCTCGGCTCCAAAAAGTCCGTACATACCGCCTTCTAATCGACAAAACAGGTTCGACGAAGTATCGCGTCGGGTGATAATGTTTATACCGCCCGATAGAGCGCTTGCTCCGTATGCCAGAGAGGTCGGTCCCTGTACTATCTCGATACGTTCTATATCAGAGAGATTTATCGGTATGTCGAGGCTATAATGCCCTGTTTGTGGATTGGTGAGATTGACGCCGTTTAGCAGTATTGCTACTTGGTCTGCCGAACCGCCTCGAAGAGACACGTCGGCTTGTACGCCGTGGGGAGAGCGTTGTTGGAGGTCTACTCCTGCTACATAATTCAATAGATCTTGGACACTCTTGACCGGTGCCTGCTCTATCTCTTTTCTACCTACTACGGTTACCTGCTTGGCTGCCATTTCCATAGGCAACCCTATCTTTGTAGCAGTAACCTCTACCTCTTCAAGCTCTTTGTGAGCTATAGAGTCTACAGATGTCGTTATATTCGTCTTTTCGGAGGGATTCACGGAAGTCGCATGAGCGCTTGCCAGAGTAAAACCGGACAATACACCGATAGTAATGGCTTTGTTCATACTGGCAAAAACACTGTACGACTTGCGTGTAAATCGCTTGAAACGAATGACATCAAATGATTTAAACTGTTGTTTTTCCATAAAATATTATTCGTAAAAAAAATCGTGCAAATGTACACTAAATTATCGAACCGTACCACATACGAGCAGCAATACAAAAGGAGACTCCGTCTGTAGTGTTGGAATCTCCTTTTCATCGTGTCTGTACGAAGACTTTAACTGCTTAGTTATGATATCTGTATTTGACGCTGAGCCTTTCTCACCTCTTCTTCGGTAAGCTTCGGAATATTGATGTGCAATACGCCGTTTTCCATTTTTGCATTGATTTTCTGCTCGTCTACGTTGTCGGGCAGAAGTATCGTCTGCATAAACTTCGAATACCCAAATTCGCGTCTGAGATATCGACTTTCGGGGTCTTCAAACTTGTCTTCAGTCTGCTTTTCCATGCTTATTACAAGATTTGTATCCTCGTCGATACGTACCGAAAAGTCCTCTTTCGACATACCCGGAGCTGCTACTTCGACCTCGAATCTGTTTTTGTGTTCTACCACATTGATAGCGGGAGCCGTAGAGCTCGTTTTTGTTACCCAACCATTGTCGAACATATCGTTGAATACGTTAGGTAACCAATTCTGATTTCTTCTGATAAGTGTCATTTTTCTGTTCCTCCTATTTTTTTTGTTATTTATTACGATTAAAATATGTTTTTTCTACACACATAGATAATCAAAATATATACCAATACGATTCGAGACGTGAATAGAGACAAAATTTCCGACTCAACCCTCTTCCGCCTGCCGTTTTGTCTGTTTTATACCCCAAATACCGATAAGAGGATAATGGTCTGAAAATGTTTTAGGCTCGATATGTAGCGATATGGGGATTAAGTCTTTGTCTATCAGGATGTGGTCTATTCCTACGAACATATAGTTTTTTCGAAAAGAGTATCGGTAGCCCCACGAAGTAGCAGTAAAAACGTCTCGAAGATTACCCTTAATTTTGTGATACACATACGATTCTACCACGTCGTTGAAGTCTCCGCATACGACAGTCTTATACGGCGATTGGTCAATTTCTTTACGCACAATAATCGCCTGCGAAGCCCTTATTTTGTACGCCTTACTCATCTTACGCGATAGGAGCGCCGATATGTTTTTGATATTGTCGCTCGAAAGATTGTCGTCGAGCGAGCGGTACTGCTTTATGTCCGACAGAGTAAATTTATTAGACTCCAAGTGGTTGTTTATCAGGCGTATTGTATCCGAATTTATCACTATATCCGAATATATGGATATATTGTACAGGCTTTCGTAATCTATCTTTTTTTTCTTGATTATAGGATATTTCGAAAAGGTAGCTACTCCCCACGAATAGTTTTTTGTCTGATTTTTGTACCATATATGAGAGAATGGGAAACGCTTTTTCATAGCGTTTTTGAGCCTGTTTTTGTTGCGGTCGTTCTGATAGAAACCGAACTCTTGGAAGCATACTATATCGGGCGATACGGAGTCGATGAAATCGATAAAGTCGTCGAATTTTTTCACCCCACTAAGCGACGATATATTATAAGAAAGGAGCTTCACCTCTGTATTGTAACTCTTTTTCGACAGCCGCCCGAAAGGAATCGTAAATACATTATTGGCGTGGTAGAAAGTACATACGATAAGGCAAAGAGAGATAAGCCAATAGCGCCGCCTCTTTATCATCCAAAAGACAATAAAAAAGATATTGACTGCTACTATAAATGGGAAAAACAAGCCAAAATAACTGATATACAGCAAGCTTTGTGGCGAAACGATAGTCGATAGCACTCCAAGCACATACAGTAAGACAAAAAAGATATTCGCCAACAACACGGTATTACGTATTGTGGCTCTGAATATTGTCTTAAAATCTGTTTTCGAAGCACTCATTTAGAGACAATTATATTTTCCGACTTATATCGAAGAGTTGTTTTTTTTCGTCTTCCGTAAGGGAGTTGTAGCCCGACCGACGTATTTTATCGAGGATAGCATCGAGATTTCTATTGTTTTGTTTCTGCTCCATATTATACTGTTCGTCAGACTTTACATAGTGATATTTTGCTCGTCGTCTATTTTTTTTTAATCTCGGTTTGCTACTGAAAAGATTCACTATGGCAGAGATAGTGTAGTTTATTGGTTTTATGATGTTTATATTCTTCTTTAATAGCACAAACCAAAGCCAGCCTGCCAAAGCTCCGCCTATATGGGCGATTTCGCCTCCGGCGTTGTTCGACGTTATTCCTAAGACGCTTATGAGTACTGTAACAACGGCTAACCATTTGAGTTTCACGCTACCTACCAATAGCAATCTTATCGGCATATTGGGCATATCGAGGGCAGTGGCAACAATAATAGCCATTATCGATGCCGAGGCTCCCGACAAAAGCGCAATCTTCCCTTCGAAATACGGTATATAGTTGTACGACAACATATAAACCGCTCCGCCAAGTATACCGCCAAGTATATATATGCCTATCAATTGTTTACCCGTAAACGACATTAAGAACAATTGCCCGAACCAATATAAGCATATCATATTAAAAAACAGATGTAACAGGCTTATATGCACGAACATATACGATATTATCGTCCAAAAATGTTTTGTAAACAGACTGAAATCAGATGAGAGTTGCAACACATCGCTAAACCCTACAGGCCGAAACGAACCGAGAGTTACGACGATATTTATAACTGCTACTATTATAAACACCGCTATATTAATATAAATAAGCTGAGTATATGGTTTCGAAATACTAAACTTATGCTTTATTTCATTTAGAGTCATAATCGCTGAGAAAATTATAGAACAAAGTTAGTACATTTTTCGGTGAAATGCTTTGCCTAAACGTATTTCAATAAGATTCAGCCCGTTTTTTATGGACTATCGTATGTTTTTTACAATTGAATTTGCCAACAAATACCAAAATATCAGTACCTTTGTGAGATTTTTGTTTAAGCACAACGATTAAGATGGACAGCAAGAAAATGATAATAGTGCTCGGAGCGGGCGAAAGTGGCATCGGGTCGGCAATATTAGCCCAAAAGAAAGGATTCGATGTATTGGTATCCGACTTTGGAAGCATAAAAGACCAATACCGCAGCATATTGATAAACAAAGGTATCGGTTTTGAAGAAAAAGCTCACGACAAAGTATATGATATAATAGACCGAACGTCAGACTCAGAGCACTCTATAGAGGTGGTAAAAAGTCCGGGAATACCCGAAAAGTCTCCTATAATAAAGGCTATACGTGCTAAAAATATCAAAGTTATATCCGAGATAGAGTTTGCCTCTCGATATACGAATGCGAAAACTATCTGTATAACAGGCTCTAATGGCAAAACTACCACTACTACGCTCATTTATCATATACTGAAAAGTGCTGGACTGAACGTGGGGCTTGCCGGCAATATCGGGAAAAGTTTCGCTTTGCAGGTAGCAGAGTCTAATTTCGATTATTACGTGCTGGAAATAAGCAGCTTCCAGCTCGACGATATGTACGACTTCAGAGCCGATATTGCTATCATTACCAATATTACTCCCGACCACTTAGACCGATACGAATACCGGTTTCAGAATTATATCGACGCCAAATTCAGAATATTACAGAACCAAACAGAGTCTGACTACTTTATTTTCTGGGCAGGCGACCCGATTGTTGCGTCGGAGATATCGAAGCGTAATATCGCCTCTATAATGTTGCCTTTCGACCTCGATCGGGTTACAACATCGGGCGTAGAGAATTTCGCTTTTGTAGACGATAAAGATAATATTGTGATACAGACGCCGAGCCACAGCCATTTTGTCGATGTACCTGTCGAGAGTCTTGCTATCAAAGGTACTCACAATATCTACAACTCTATGGCAGCAGCTATTGCCGCTCAATTGGTTGGCGTAGAGGGCACTAAGCTGTGTAAAGCCTTAGCTACATTCGAAGGAGTCGAACACCGTATGGAATATGTAGCTACCATCGACGGAGTACGCTATATCAATGATTCTAAGGCAACTAACGTCAATTCTTGTTGGTATGCTCTGCAAAGTATGAAGACACCTACCGTACTCATACTTGGCGGCACCGATAAGGGGAACGATTATACTGAAATAGACGAACTTATCCGACAGAAAGTACGTTCGCTCGTTTTTCTCGGAGTCGACAATAGCAAGCTGATAAAGTTTTTCGAGCACTACCAGACGGTCGGCGGTGAAAAAATCCCGTATAGCGAAGCTCGCTCGATGAAAGAGGCTATCTACCTGGCTTCCAATGCGGCACAGGCAGGCGATACGGTGCTACTTTCACCTTGCTGTGCAAGCTTCGATCTCTTCAACAATTACGAAGATAGAGGCAACCAATTCAAACAGACTGTATTGGAGATGAAAAAATCGTAGTAACGACGGACTCCGATATCCATAAAAAAACAAAAAGAGCGATTTGATGTCGCTCTTTTTGCTCTCCCTCTTGGACTTGAACCAAGGACCCTCTGATTAACAGTCAGATGCTCTAACCAACTGAGCTAAGGAAGAATCATTAATTATTAACCTTTAAAAACCTTTTGATTATGAAACAAAAAACTTCTCATTTGAATTACGTGCAAAAGTACTACATTTTTTCTAATCTGCAATACTTTTTCGAAAAAAAATTTCTTCTTTATAAATCAACTACTTTACTCGAAATTTTATCGGCAATCTCGTTCATTTCGTCTTTTGTGAGCTCTATTTTGGGGTTAGAAAAGTTCAAATCCGACTCTTTTCGGAGTGGAACCAGATGAATATGTGCGTGCGGAACCTCCATTCCCAACACTGCCACCCCTACTCTCTTACAATCTATTGTCGCCTTTATAGCTTTTGCTACTTTACGAGCAAATGCCATAAGTTCGCTATATGTATCTGTGTCCAAATCAAAGATATAGTCCACCTCTTTCTTGGGAATCACAAGCGTATGCCCCTCTACGAGAGGATTTATATCGAGAAATGCCAGAAAATTCTCGTCTTCGGCTACCTTGTAGCAAGGAATCTCACCTGCTACGATTTTCGAAAATACAGTCATATCTATTTGTGATGTTATTGATTAAACTACAGAGAGATATCTATTACCTCCAAACGCAATACCCCAGCAGGAACTACTACTTCGGCTACTTCACCTACTTTTTTGCCCAAAAGTCCCTGACCGATAGGAGTATTTATAGCAAGTTTACCTTGGCGGACATTCGCCTCGTTTTCAGATACAAGCGTATAACTCATTTCCTGATTGTTGTTTAGATTTCTAATCTTGACAGTGCTCAGTATCTGTATCTTATCCGTTTTCAACTTGCTCTCGTCGATTATTCGTGCATTTGCCAGAGTCTCTTTCATCTGAGATATTTTCATTTCGAGCATTCCCTGAGCCTCTTTTGCTGCGTCGTACTCGGCATTCTCAGACAAATCGCCTTTATCGCGAGCTTCGGCTATCTGTGCCGAAATAGCTTTGCGGTCGACTGCCTCCAATTGCACTATCTCGTCGGCTAACTTCTTATAGCCCTCTTCTGTCATATAAACTATTGCCATATCTTGTATTTTTTTTGTCAGTAAAAAAATGAAAATAACGAGAATTTCGGCTATGAGCCGAAACTCTCATCATCTCTATATCAAAATTAACTCAAAAACGATTCTACATTATTTGACTTCGTATATTTACATATTACGGTTACAAAGGTACAAAAAAAATTGAACTTCCAAATGTTTATCTGATAATATTGTCCTTTAGCTTTTCCATTATCTTGTCTTCGATCTCTTTAGCGAGTTCGGGATTGTCTTCGATTATCTTTTTAGAGGCATCGCGACCCTGTGCCAACTTACTATCGCCGTACGAAAACCACGAACCGCTCTTTTTGATAATGTCGAAATCGACACCCAAATCTATGATTTCTCCACTACGCGATATACCGTGACCGAACATTATATCAAACTCTGCCTTGCGGAACGGAGGAGAAACTTTATTCTTTACCACCTTTACTCGCGTCTCATTACCAATCTGATTTTCACCGTCTTTGATAGGTCCTATGCGGCGAATATCCAAACGTACCGAAGAGTAGAATTTTAGAGCATTTCCACCGGTAGTGGTCTCGGGCGACCCAAACATAACACCGATTTTTTCTCGTAACTGATTGATAAATATGCACGTTGTATTAGTGCGAGATATCGACGCCGTAAGTTTACGCAGAGCTTGCGACATCAGTCGGGCTTGCAATCCCACTTTATTTTCGCCCATATCGCCTTCGAGTTCGGCTTTGGGAGTAAGCGCCGCAACTGAGTCTACCACAAGGATATCGAGTGCCGATGAACGAATCAGTTGGTCTGCTATTTCGAGTGCCTGCTCTCCCGAATCGGGCTGAGAGATAAGCAGATTGTCGACATCGACGCCAAGACTCTGAGCATAGAACCTATCGAACGCATGTTCGGCATCGATTATAGCTGCTATGCCTCCTGCCTTCTGTGCTTCGGCTATAGCGTGTATGGCAAGTGTAGTCTTACCGCTCGATTCGGGTCCGTATATCTCGATGATTCTTCCACGCGGATAGCCTCCCACGCCTAAAGCGGCATTGAGCCCGATAGAGCCTGTGGGTATGACACTTACGTGCTCTACGTTGTTGTCGCCAAGTTTCATTATAGTGCCTTTGCCATGGTCTTTTTCTATCTTATCCATCGCCAACTGCAAGGCTTTTAGTTTTTCGGCGGGTGGTGTTGCGTTATTATTTTGAGTACTCATACTATTAGTTTTTTAAATTGTCAGACAATAGTGCAAAGGTAAAAATTATTTTCGACTTCTCGGTCGGAGGTCGTACACGTGATAGCCTTAATTTCGTTCGGCAGGCTATAGCTTATTGGTAACCTCCTGAGGGAAAATGACTTTAGGAGTAAAGCCTACTGTCGCAGTGTGTTCCATCCAGGTGTACGCCATTATAATCACGATATCGCCTTTGTGCATAAGGTGGGCCGCTGCACCGTTGAGGCAGATTACTCCCGAATGGCGTTCGCCACGTATGGCGTAAGTCTCGAGCCGAGCTCCATTGGTAACATCGACTACGGCTACTTTTTCATATTCATATATACCAGAGGCTTCCATTAGAGCCTCATCTATAGTGATACTACCGATGTAGTTGAGGTTGGCTTCAGTTACGGTGGCTCTGTGTATCTTAGACTTCAATACATTGATTTGCATATACTTTTGTCTTTTTTTTATAGAAACAAAAAACAATATTTCTTGGTGAAGTAGTAGATGATATTATTCCGAAATCTCGCTTCTTTCACCGTGTTGCTCCACTCTAAGAGGATTGGCCGATATCTGACTGTATATCTCGCGGTTGTTTACTATGTCTATAGCCGAATATATCGCATTGAGCATCGATTGGTGGTTTGCCATATTTTTACCAGCAAGGTCGTATGCGGTTCCGTGAGCAGGAGAGGTGCGTACAAAACGTAGTCCTGCGGTGAAGTTTACCCCACTATCGTGAAATAGAGCTTTGAACGGAGCCAAACCTTGGTCGTGGTACATGGCGAGTATTGCATCGTATTTGGTGTAAGAACCTGATATCCAAAATCCATCGGCCGACAACGGTCCGGTGCAAACTATACCGGCGCTGTTTGCTTCTGATATAGCAGGTTTTATAATACGTTCCTCTTCGTCGCCTAAGAGTCCGCTGTCGGAAGCATGTGGGTTGAGTGCCAAGACAGCGATTCTGGGACAGGTGATGCAAAAGTCTTGTACGAGCGAACGATGCAACATCTTTAGTTTGCTCACTATCAGCTCTTTCGACAACTCGCTGCTTACCTTGTTTATAGGCGTATGGTTTGTAGCCAGAGCTACTCTGACGTTGTCGGAAGTGAGCATCATTATAGAGCGCCCTCCTGCTATTTTTTCGAGATATTCGGTGTGTCCGGGGAAATGGAATTTATCGGACTGTATGGTACTCTTATTGATAGGAGCAGTTACAAGGGCATCGATATTACCTGCGGCTAAGTCGTTGGAGGCGGCATTGAGAGCGTCGAGAGCCAATGCTCCGGCTTCGAGCGACTGCTTGCCCGTCTCTATCTTTATATCCTCTCCACAACAGTTTATTATATAAGCCTTACCCTGATGGGCAGCCGCAGGAGAATCGATAGGGACAACATGTGTATTGCCTATATCGAACATTTTTTTGTAGAAAGCAAACACCTTTGGCGACCCGTAGACAATAGGGGTGCACATCTCCAATAGCTGAGGTTCGCTGAGAGTTTTTATGATGATTTCGTAACTGATACCGTTGATATCTCCGTGAGTGATACCTATTTTAAGTCTTTTATTCATTGATATTTATCTGTGTGACCGACATGAGACTGTTTTCGAAGTGCAAAGATATAACTTTTTGTTTAACTGTATGTAATTATAACATCTATTTGCCCTCGAAGATGAACGATTGGTTTATTCGGCTATAGCTTTGTTTGTAAAAAGAAAGCACAGACTCTCGGATAAGAGCCTGTACCCTCTTTCTTTATAATGATCGTATTTACCTATTTTCTTAATATTCCCATAGGAGCAGGCAAATCGGCTTAGGGTTTCAAGCTACCTGTATACGTAAATATTATCTTATGACCGAAATAAGTTTTTCCTGCAAATGCAATATCGCCCTCTGTCTTATCAGGTGGATTAGTGGCAGTAACAGTGACATCTCCGCTTACAATATGAAATGCCTTATTGATGCCTCCTCCCGACTTTGTATTGAACAAACAAGAGCCATCGACTTTTACTCCCGATATAGCCTCTTTTTTCGTAACACCGTCAGATGCAAGGGCGGTACCTGCTTGGAAACTTCTGCCTATGGGATATGTTCCGTCTTCTATGACGGAAGCACTTTTTTTGACAAACAATACAATGTGTGCCATAAGCTTATCTCCAGAGAAAGATTCCTCATTAGTAACAAGATATATAGCTCTAACCTTGTCGTCTATAACTTCAGACACCAATTTCTTATTACCATTGGTACTCAAGTTTGAATACTTATCTGGAGGTACAAGCGAGAAGTCTTCGTTTCTAAATCTTCCGATATTTGCATAAATAGCATTATCTACGGATATTGAGCGCTTTATATTGTTTTTGTCGGTAGCTGTGAAAGTTACTTTACCGCCGTCGCCTACTATAAGTTGGGCATCGTCTTTGAATCCGACTCCACTTTTTTTCATTGTGCCATCCAATTCCACATCATATACATCCGATGTATTTTTCCCACCATCAAGCATAAGACCGTTTTCTTTGGTATAGGTATTGTTTGCCGGTCTGAATCCTATATTTGTCACTATTTCGTTTACGGCAAATACTACACTGATAGCCTTACCTTTTTTTACTACACTATTCCCATTCAATACCCCCTCTTCTATGAAAGAGATCTTGTACAACGAGGTTTGTTTGCCGTTTACAACCGAATACTCTAAAAATCCTGCTTCGAAAAATTCGTACTTAATGTTTTCTTCCTTCGGGGTATCAGGACCTGGTTTGGGAGGTTCGGGCTTGTTGTTTTTGCAAGAAGCAAAACCCATCACTAACACTGCTGCCAATAGCAGACTGAAACTAAATACTTTCTTCATATAAAAAACTGATTTTTAAATATTGAACTTATAAGATTAAATTGTATTCGATTGAATATTATTATTATCGCTATATATGAATTAGAAATTCCATCTGAGTCCTCCGGTAACACCGATATTTACAGGACTTTGAGTGATTTTGCTCTCCGGCTGTGGGTATTTTTTACTAAAAACAAACCACGATAGCTCCGGCTCCAAGTAAAATTCGAGACTACGTACTATACTTATTCCCACACCTCCACCAACGGCGAAAGAGGTAGCAAATCCGTCGATACTCTCATTAAAGTCACTTTCGTAGCTCGATGTCATATAATTAACATGTCTTGTGACTTTCGATATACCCTTTTCCAAAGTAGCAGAGGCAGACAGATAGGCTCTGAAAATGCCTTTTTCTACAAACTGATAAGATAATCCAAGCGGAATGCCGATATAATGCAGATTTTGCTCATCTGCCGATATCGCTTTACTCGTCTCTCTATCGACCGTAGCCGACACAGAATACAAATATGTATACTTCAGCCCCGTATTGACGTACAACTGGTTTTGTATCAACGGTATACCGATACTCATCCCTATCGATACGGGGACATTGTGTCGAGTCTGTACATCGTATGGGCTTAACATAGACATCAATCCGCCTGTCGACATAAGGTCGGTAACACCTTTCGAGACGCTACCATTGCCCGATAAAGGCGATACCGAAGTATGTATATCGGCGTAATAGTCTCTTGTAAGAGAATTGCGGTCTTTGAGCTGCTGCCGTTGCTTGCGTATATTGTCTTTGGGCGTTGGCTGTTGGTGATATTCTTGCCTATATTCATCGAGCGACTTATTGGCATCGGGTTGCTGTATCGGTTTACGGTTTCTCGATACGGAGTCGACTTTATCTTTCTCTGAATTAGCATCTTGTGTATCGACTTCCGATGGTAGTCGTTGTGTATTAATACTTACATTGCTACTGTTTGGGGTAACGTAGTGAAGAGAGGTCGTATTTCTCTTTTTATCGTAATAGATATACTTATTGCTTGATTTTGAAGGGTTTGGAGCAGCGTAAACTTTACTGTCGCACTTATAGCTTTCACTTGCTGCAAGACACGAATTGTTACTAGCGGCAGACGCCTTCTCATTTTCCGCACTGTAAGCATTTATGTCGCTGTCGGATACCACTTTGGCAGTAAATTCTTGATTATTGCCTTTCGTGCTATCGTTATAAAGTATAAACAACGAACCGAATCCAAGCAATAAAACAACAGAAGCCGCTGATACATAGTACCATATAGGTATGGCACGGCGTTTCTTGGCTGGCATCTTTGCCAATAGTACGTCCCAATCGTTTGGCGGAAGGTCTACCTCCAATCGATTGAGTCGGTTTGCTATATTATCGTCGAATATTTTTTTCATTAAAATGATATTTACTTGATAGTAATCGCCTATCTTTCTATTTGTTATATAATTTTTGTTCTTTCGTTTTCAAAATCTTGCGGAGCTTTTCTTTTGCTCTGCTGTGTTGCGATCTTACCGCTTCGCTACTCATATTTAGCTCATTACAAATCTCTTTTATAGAATATCCATCGAGATTGAACATATTGAATATCGTTCTTGCCACTTCGGGCAGCTGTTTTATAGCCTCGAATATATCGTCGATACTTATATCGCTATCGATTTCCCAATCGTCGTCGCTTTGGTCGAGCAAATATTCTACTTTATCTATATCTATGTTTTCGACTCTCTTCCTTATATGATCGAGCGAAATATTCACAAAAATCCTCCTAAGCCATCCCTCGAAACTCCCTGTACCACTGTACTCTCCTATATGGCCGAATACCTTTATAAATCCATCGTGCATCAGGTCGCGTGCAGTCTCATAATCGTCGGTATATCGCAGACACACTGCTGTCATTCGCTTTGCATAGAGTTCATACAGACGTCTTTGACTATCTTCTTTGCCATCTTTACAACCCTCTATGATACCATCTAATCTTACCGTATCGACCGAAAGCATTAATCTTCGTTTACTTCTATATTAAGACCCACGCACTACGAAATGTTGCACACAACAATCACTGTTTAACCTTATTTAACTGTCTGTCGCTCTCTAAATATCCGTATATCAATTTCGCCGTATTTTTAGAGGCGGATTCTTTTCCAAGACGCTGTGTTACTGTCCGATACCCATCCTTGATTTCCTGATATTTTTGTGGAGAAGATACTATTTTGTTGAGTTCGATATATAGTTGCCTTTCTGTAAATTTCGGTGTAATAAGCTCAGTTACTACTTCTTTGCCAGCTATGAGGTTTACCAACGACACGAAAGGTATCTTTATAAAAATCTTTCTGAGCAACGGCACGAAAAGCCCCCCTATCACATGATATACAACTACTTGAGGGGTGCCTATTATAGCCGTTTCGAGTGTTGCCGTACCCGAATTTACTATTGCGGCTTGAGCTTTTCGAAGTACGTTGTATGTATCGCCGTATACTACATCGGTGTTTCCTCTCAATATTCGGGCATAGATACTGTGGTCGATATTAGGGGCAGCCGCCACAACGAACTTATACTGAGGAAAATATCCCGTCATACGAGCCATTATAGGTAAACATTTAAGCACTTCTTGTCGGCGGCTACCACACAATAAGGCGATAGTCGTCGACTTATCCGTCTCGGAGGGAGTGGCATTGTTGTTTAGAAAATTATCGATAGCCTCAGCCGTAGGATTGCCCACATATTCGACGTTGTAGCCGAGTTTTCCGAAATATTCGGTCTCGAACGGAAAAATGGTAAACATACGGTCGACATAGCGTTTGATAGTCTTGATACGGTACTCTTTCCACGCCCAAAGTTTAGGTGCAATATAGTAATATACAGGGATATCTAAGTTGTTTTTCACATATTTTGCCACCTTCAGATTGAATCCTGGATAGTCTATAAGTATCACAGCATCGGGCGAAAAGTCTTTTATGGCTTTGGTGCAGAGATCAAAATTCTTGGCAATCTTATGTAAATTAAGTATTACATTTACCACACCCATAAAAGCCATATCTTTGTAATGCCTTATCACATTGCCTCCCTCGTGCAGCATAAGGTCGCCTCCAAGGAAACAAAATTGCGCCTGAGGGTCTACCGCTCTAAGCTCTCTCATAAGTGCGGCTCCGTGCATATCGCCTGAAGCCTCGCCTGCTATCAAAAAATATTTCATAGTGTGGTCGATTGTAAAGGTTGAAGTGCAAATTTAGATATTTTTTGATGAAAAATGAAGTTTAAAACCTCAAATAAGGCGGAATATTATAAATATACTGTTAAACAGATATTTGTCGTATTGTGTCGTTTGTTGTAATAATGTCTAAAATGCAGATATATAATGCTTTTCGGCTAATACTTTGTTATTGACAATATTAGCATATCTATGGTAGATAAAGAAAATACCTCCGGATAAGAATGTGTTTTTTATGCACTATAAATGAGCAAATTACACTTTTTCTATCGTTTTATTCTCATTTTTTGTAATGTTTATTTGTCTATATGTAAAACAAACATTACTTTTGCCGTGTCTAATTTTTAAATTTATTCTATCATGAAACAGAGTTTTTTATTGTCAAATAGGTTTAAGCCTCTT